>NZ_DAMBTF010000038.1:0-15714 GCF_032054185.1 Proteiniclasticum sp. | reverse complement strand
TCTTATGGTTCAATCTTTTTTTGTTTGTTGCAATTAATTATACAATCGGCCATATATCTTCTATTACAGAAAAGACTCAGATACAATGTATCTGAGTCCTGATGTTTATGATGCGATTTTCTCTTCTTTGTTTTCCAGATATTCATCAAAGCTGCAAAGCTTATCGTAGAAACTCTCTGGTGTAACTTCAATTACACGATTAGCCACCGTCTGATTGAACTGATGATCGTGACATGAGAACAGCAGTACACCCTTGAAATCGATAAGACCATTATTGACAGCTGTAATGGACTCCAGGTCCAGATGGTTTGTAGGCTGATCTACAATAAGAAGATTTGCAGTAGAAAGCATGAGCTTTGAAAGCATACATCTTACTCTTTCACCACCGGATAGGACATTCGCTTCTTTCAAAGCTTCTTCGCCCGAGAAGAGCATTCTTCCAAGGAATCCACGGAGATAGGTTTCACTCTTTTCTTCTGAATACTGTCTCATCCAGTCAACAAGATTCAGATTGACTTCATTGAAGTAAGAACCGTTGTCTCTTGGGAAGTACCCCTTAGTGATGGTTACACCGTAGCGGAAACAGCCGGAATCAGCTTCAATCTCACCTGCAAGTATTTTAAATAAAGTACTCACCGAGATATCATTTCCAGTAAACGCGATCTTGTCATCTCTGCCTACGATAAATGATACATTATCCAGCACCTTTACTCCATCAATGGACTTTGTGAGATTCTCCACAATAAGAATATCATTTCCGACTTCTCTCTCAGGCTTGAACCCGACAAAAGGATACCTTCTGTTGGATACCGCGATGTCGTCAAGTGAAATCTTATCCAGCAGTTTCTTCCTTGAAGTCGCCTGCTTGGACTTTGAGGCATTAGCGGAGAATCTGGTGATAAAATTCTGAAGGTCTCTGATTTTTTCTTCCTTCTTCTTGTTTGAATCTTTCATCAGCTGTGTCATCAGCTGACTGGATTCATACCAGAAGTCATAATTTCCCATGTAGATTCTGATTTTACCGAAGTCCACGTCACAGATGTGTGTACAGATCATATTCAGGAAATGTCTGTCATGGGATACAACGATGACGGTTCCTTCAAAGTCTGCCAGATAATTTTCAAGCCAGGTAATTGAAGGCAGATCAAGGTCATTTGTAGGCTCATCAAGTATAAGCACTTCAGGCTTACCGAATAATGCCTGCGCAAGAAGAACTTTCACCTTATCTCCACTTTCAAGTTCGCTCAGGATCTTTTCATGTCTGTCTGTACCAAGACCCAGTCCAAGAAGCAGTGAAGCCGCTTCTGACTCTGCTTCCCATCCGTTAAGGTCAGCAAACTCGCCTTCCAGAACAGATGCTTTGATTCCGTCTTCATCGGTGAAATCTTCCTTGCTGTAGATTTCATCCTTTTCTTTCATAATCTCATAAAGTCTTTCATTTCCACGGATAACGGTATCGATAACTTTGTCGTTATCAAACTGAAAATGATCCTGCTTAAGCACAGACATTCTCATATCCTTTCCTAGAAACACATCGCCAGTATTCGGTTCTATTTCACCAGATAGAATCTTGAGAAATGTTGATTTACCCGCTCCATTCGCACCGATAACGCCATAGCAGTTACCTGACGTGAACTTAATATTGACATCGTCGAAGAGTTTTCTCCCTCCAAAACGAAGACTTACATTACTTACATTTAACATTTTATTATTCACTCCATATTATCTTAATTCTTTCACACAAATTATGATTATACCATGAATCTCAATATAAATGAACTCTTTTCAACACCTTTACAAATAAATGTGAAATTTAACTGAAACAGAATCATATTGATGTCATACATGTGTTAAAAGCATGAATTCAGCACCCTCAGATTATATTCACTAGGCTATTTTAATGGAAATTCAATAAATAAAAGTCATAATTCCTTCATTTTTGCAATTATCTGACATATTATTGACAATAAATATTCTTACTGTTAAAACTGAATTAACAAATCCTTTCTCATTCGAATTTGGAGGTGTATCAATGGAAACCGACTTTAATCTTTTAGAAGATGATGCCTTGTCTAAAGATAGATTGTCCAAGCTTGATGCATACATCGACAGCATGGAAGACAAAGAAGGTATGCTGATTCATATCCTGCACCGTGCTCAGCACCTGTTCGGATATCTCCCCCCTGAACTACAGCTCTATATTGCCCGAAGGATCAATATACCTGCAGCGAATGTTTATGGTGTCGTCTCCTTCTATTCCTACTTTACACAGACTAAGCGTGGTGATCATACAGTAAGTATCTGTATGGGTACCGCATGCTTCGTCAAGGGTGCTGAACAGGTCAGAGATGCTCTGATGAAAGAACTCAAAGTAAAGGTCGATGAAACTACGAAAGATGATCAATTCACCTTGAAAGAAATCCGATGTATCGGCGCCTGCGGACTCGCACCTGCCATAATGGTGGACGATAAGGTTTACGGGCATATGAACGATGAGAATGTGAAAACAGTTCTTATTACCTATAAAGGTGTGTGAGTGAGATGATTAGAAGTAAGGAAGAGCTGATAAGAATAAAGAATCAATATAAGGACATCAGACTTCTGCGTCTGACCGGAGGCGGAAAGAGCAGGCGCACCGAACTAATGGTAGGCCTTGCCACGTGCGGGATTGCGGCAGGCGGCAAAGAAATTTATGACATCCTTGAAAAGACAATAACTGAATTGAACATCGATTATGTAGATCTCATCAAGGTCGGCTGTGTCGGTTCCTGCTACTGCGAGCCTACAGTGCAGGTCAATGTACCAGGTCATGCACCTGTCTATTACGGTTATGTAGACCCTGAATCTGCACGCAGGATCATTCTGGAACATGTCGTCAAACATGAGATCGTCAAAGACAAAGTTGTCCAGATGAGTTTCAACCATACTGACCCGCCTGGCGCGAAAAAAAGACAGTTCAGAATCGCCCTTAGAAACTGCGGTAATCTGGACCCGGAAGACATCAGACAATATATCGCTTTTGACGGCTATGAAGCCCTTTCCGATATTCTGATGACCGATACGCCTCAAGAGGTCATCGATACCCTGAAACAGAGTGGTCTGAGAGGACGAGGCGGTGGCGGTTTTCCTACCGGTATTAAGTGGCAGGCGACCTATGATCAGAAAAATCCTGAAAAATATATGATCTGCAATGCCGATGAAGGCGATCCTGGCGCATACATGGACAGATCTGTTCTTGAAGGTGATCCTCACAGTGTACTTGAAGGAATGATCATCGGAGGATACGCAACCGGAGCAAATCATGGAATCGTCTATATACGAGCTGAATATCCTCTGGCAATCGAAAGGCTCAATAATGCCATCCTGCAGGCACGGGAATACGGTTTTCTCGGTAAAGATATTTTCGGAAGCGGTTTTAATTTTGATGTTGAAATCCGGCTTGGTGCCGGTGCATTCGTCTGTGGTGAGGAGACTGCACTCATTCATTCTGTTGAAGGAAAGCGTGGGGAGCCAACTAAGAAACCGCCTTATCCATCCGAAGAAGGCTATCACGGTAAGCCTACTACAGTAAACAACGTCGAAACCCTGGCAAACATTCCGGAAATTTTCAGTAAAGGTGCAGAGTGGTTCTCAAATATCGGTGTTGGACGTTCAAAAGGAACAAAGGTATTCGCACTTGTCGGTAAAGTCAAAAATGTTGGTCTGGTTGAAGTGCCTATGGGTACTACACTCAGAGAGATTATTTATGATATCGGAGGGGGAATCAGCGGGAATAAGAAGTTCAAGGCTGTACAGACAGGTGGTCCTTCCGGAGGTGTGATCTCAGGAGAGTATCTGGACACGCCAATCGAATATGAATCTCTGAGGGCATTGGGCACAATGATGGGATCTGGCGGTATGATCGTTATGGATGAAGATAACTGCATGGTGGATATCGCAAAATTCTATCTCAAGTTCACCATGGACGAGTCCTGCGGTAAGTGCACGCCTTGCCGAATCGGAACCAAACGTCTTTATGAACTTCTCGATGGCATCACTACCGGAAAAGCTGGCGAGAACGTACTCGATCAGCTGGATTCCCTGGGCAGCAACATCCGATATTCCGCTCTTTGCGGACTTGGACAGACGGCGCCCAACCCGGTATTAAGCACCATGAAATACTTTGAAGAAGAGTACCGCATGCATGTAGAAGAGAAGAAATGCCCCACAGGAGTCTGCAAAGGACTCTTCCGCTACAGCATCATTCCTGAAAACTGTGTGGGGTGCACCGCATGCAGAAGAGTATGTCCGGTAGGATGTATCGCCGGTCATCCCAAACAGGTCCACTTCATCGATCTCAATATCTGTATTTCCTGTGGTGCCTGCTTTGATGCCTGCAAGTTCAATGCGATTAAAAAGGCTTAGGTGAAAAGAATGAATGAGATAAAAGAAAAAGTGAATGTTCGAATCAACGGTCAGGATCTCGTTGTGGATAAAGGAACGACGATACATGAGGCTGCGAAACTTGTCAATGCGGATATCCCGACACTCTGTCATCTCAATCTCGAAGGATTCGGAATGGTCAACCGTACAGCATCCTGCCGTGTATGCATGGTAGAAGTTGTCGGCAGGCAGGCTCTGTCTCCTTCCTGCTCCGAATATGTGACTGAAGGAATGGACATTGTTACAGACTCCCTTAAAGCCGTTTCGGCACGTAGAATGAATCTGGAGCTTCTCATTTCCAATCATCCTATGGAATGCCTGACATGCAGAAAGAATCTTCAGTGTGACCTTCAGGCTCTGGCAAAGAAACTGGGTATATACGACATTCCGTTTACCGGAGAGAAGATGAGTCGTCCACTGGATAAAAGTTCATTCGCCCTGGTGAAGGACCCCGATAAATGCATCATGTGCAGACGCTGTGAAACCATGTGTAACGAAGTTCAGACCTGCGGTATCCTTTCAGCTAACTCAAGGGGATTCGACACATTCGTCGGTCCTGCCTTCAATCTTGATATGGCAGATACCTCCTGCACGTTCTGCGGACAGTGTGTTGCGGTCTGTCCTACCGGTTCGCTTTCCGAGATCAATAACATGCACAAAGTCTGGTCTGCACTTCTAAGACACGACAAACACGTTGTGGTTCAGGTAGCTCCAGCCGTAAGAGTAGCCATTGGAGAAATGTTCGATATGGAACCAGGTTCGATTACTACAGGTCAGCTTGCCAGCGTATTTCGCCGTATGGGCTTCAACGGTGCTTTCGACACAGACTGGGCAGCGGATCTGACCATCATCGAAGAAGCATCAGAGCTGATCCATAGAATTCAGCATGGTGGAAAGCTACCCATTCTGACCAGCTGCTGCCCTGCATGGGTGAGATTTTTCGAGTATCAGTTTCCTGATATGCTCGATATTCCATCCACATGCAAGTCCCCGCAGATCATGATGGGAACCATCATAAAAACTTACTATGCAGAGAAAATGAATATTGCCCCAGAAGACATTCTGGTTGTTTCTGTAATGCCCTGTATCGCCAAGAAAGCCGAAGTTCAGAGAGAAGAACTCAGGATCGGAGAACTTCATGATGTGGACTGGGTAATCACCACAAGAGAGCTTGGATATATGCTTAAGGAAGCAGGCATTGATTTTAAAACCCTTCCCGATAGCGAATTTGATCAGATTCTCGGCGAAAGCACAGGCGCTTCCGTGATATTCGGGTCAACTGGAGGTGTCATTGAAGCTGCAGTACGTACCGCTTATGAGTGGTTGACCCACGAAGAACTCGAAGATGTAGACTTCAAACAGCTTAGAGGGCTTGAGGGAATCCGTTCGGCCAGTGTCCGAATCAACGACATGGATCTCAAGATCGGTATCGCTCATGGTCTTGGTAATGCAAGAAAAATGCTTGAAGGAATCAGAAGCGGTGAACTGGACTTTCATGCCATTGAAATTATGGCCTGTCCCGGAGGCTGTATAGGTGGTGGTGGGCAGCCCTACCATCATGGAAATATGGACATCATCCGGAAAAGACAGGAAGCCATATACCGAGAAGATGCAGGTAAAGCAAGAAGAAAATCCCATGAAAATGAAATGGTCATGAAGCTGTATAGAGAATATCTTGGTGAGCCCTACGGTGATAAAGCCCATGAACTTCTTCATACCTCCTATACCGGCAAGAAGATGATCTAGGTTACATCTATGAATCCTTTCAATAGAACCATGAGGCACTTCACTCAGACGAAGTGCCTCACTTTTTACCGGACATCTACACCTGATATCCACAATAATTGATTGTACGCAATTAATTTTCTGCAATGTATTGAGATATCTGTCACGATGCGTTATGATATTTATGGAACATTTTAAGTGAAAATTATGTTCGTTATGAGACACTACTTATATAAATAGAAATTAGGAGGCATGAAAAGTGTATAGTGTACGAGAAATATCCCCCCAGATTTATTGGATAGGAGGAAATGACAGGAGGCTGGAACTGTTCGAGAACTTATTCCCGCTTACTAATGGGGTTTCATATAACTCATATCTTATCCTGGATGAAAAGACAGCTATAGTTGATACAGTCGATGATGCGATCACTGATCAGTATCTTGAGAATATTGAACATCTGATGCAGGGAAGAGAACTCGACTATCTCATCATCAATCATATGGAGCCTGATCATTGCGGAAACATCGAAAATATCATCAGAAGATATCCCAACGTAAAGGTAGTTGGAAATAACAAGTCATTCCAGCTATTTGGACAGTTTTATAATATGGATATCACAAAGAACCAGATGCTTGTAGGTGAAGGCGATGAACTCAGTCTTGGAAAGCATAATCTGAAATTCATCTGTGCTCCAATGGTCCATTGGCCTGAAGTCATGATGAACTTCGAAACCACAACTGGTATTCTTTTCTCTGCAGATGCATTTGGAACATTCGGTGCACTGACTGGAAATATATTTGATGATGAAGTGGATTATAAGGGTCTTTATCTGGAAGAAGCCAGAAGATACTATGCAAATATCGTCGGTAAGTTCGGCGCACAGGTTCAGTCTGTATTCAAAAAGATCGGTTCATATGATATCAAAATGATCTGTTCACTTCATGGTCCTATTTTCAGAAAAGATCTTAAACTCATTCTGGATCTTTATGACAAATGGTCCAGATACGAGGCGGAAAAAGAAGGCGTTGTCATATTCTACGGTACAATGTACGGCAATACGGCTAATACAGCTGATGCACTCGCAAATAAGCTTGCAGACCGTGGAGTTCAGGATATCAGAGTTTATGATGTCTCAAAAACTCATCCTTCATACATCATTTCCGACATATGGAAATACAGCCATCTGGTAGCCGCAGCACCGACATACAACATGGGACTCTATTATCCGATGGACAATCTTCTTCATGAAATGATCGCCCTTGGAGTCAAGAACCGTAAAGTTTCCATCATCGGAAATCACAGCTGGGCAAGCGCTGCAAACAAACTGATGACCGAGAGATTCGCTTCCATGAAAAATATGGAAATCATCGGCAATACATTCGACATGAAATCAAGGCTGAAAGACAACCAGGAAAATATGCTTGATGAACTTGCTGATGCCATTGCAGCATCAGTGCTGAAAAAATAGAATAACTTAACAATGAGCCGGAAAAATCCGGCTCATTTTCATTTCTCATCTTGTATTAAATCTCTTCATGCCTTGCATCTCTCCAAGGAGAATCAGATTATCGATCTGGTTGAACCTTCCCTCTCTAATCGTGTTTTCGATGGCATTGACATTGATCATCAGTTCATAATCAAGATGCGCTTTATTATCTCTGAAATCCAGTTTCTGGGACAGGATGAAATTAAGATTGGATGACAGCTGATAACGAACGAACTCCTTCTCCTGCTCACTGAACATTGAAAGCATTCTTGTGAGGGTACGTGCTGCACCGAGGGAATGAATGGTTCCGATTATACCATGACCGGCTTCTGCGGCAGTCACTGCTGCCTTAAGCGAATTGAGTGTCCTGATTTCTCCTATGACGATATAATCAGGACTCTGTCTCAGTGCATCCTGAATACCCTGATCAAAGCCCGAAAAGTCTTTCCCCAGCTCTCTTTGTGTCACTACCCCTACATGGGGTGAGTACTTATATTCTACGGGATCTTCAAGTGTAATGATATGCGCTTTTTCCTTTTTCAGTATTCCGTCGGTGACTGCTGCCATGGTGGTCGATTTTCCCGCTCCCGTTCTTCCCACGATGAGGGACAGTCCCCTCTTCCTGATGACACGGTCGGACAGATCTTCAGGCAGTCCAAGTTCCGCAAGAGATTTTATCCTGTCACTGATGACCCGGATAACCGCACAACGCATGCCCATGGATGAAAAACAGTTTACACGGTATCTCCCAAGATATTCGAAGGAGACATCTATCCCCTGAGCACTGCCGAGGTATTCATGGACATATTCAGCCGGTTTAAGAAATGAGGTGAATTTCTCCAGTTCACTCCTGCTCGTAATGAATCCGCTTTCATACAGTTCACCATGAATTCTGAACATGACTTTCTGATCTTCTTTCAGGACGATATCCGAAGCACCAAGCCTTCTGGATTCTTCTAAAACAGATTTAATGCATCTATCCATAATTCCTGACTCTTCATCGCCTGATTGAGCAGCATACTCTCTCCATTGATCACCTGAAGTCCAAGGCTGGTTCCATATCTTAAGAAAGCGGAATGCATGGGCTCATAATTCAGGTCATAAAGGATATTTTCAGAACTGTAACTTCTGATATCTATAGGCATTTCATCATTATCAACGTTGCCTAGTTTAGTGCAGTTTATCACCAGTGCGTAAGGTGAAATATCATATACTTCATCCAGTGGTGTGATACTGAGTGTTTCAGGAAATTCTTTTTTTCTCGCTTCAGACCTGAATGACATATGGATTCTGGCATCAAGTTTCTTCAGAGCAGTATACACCGCCTTTGCAGCGCCTCCGCTCCCTAGAATGAGGACATCCTTTCCTTTTACCGAAACGCGGTTATCTGTCAGTGACTGCATAAAACCATATACATCGGTGTTATATCCGATTCTCCATCCATTTTTGATCACCACTGTATTGACTGCACCGCATTCCAATGCTGTGGAATCAAGCTCATGAATATAACTGATGATCTCTTCTTTATAAGGAATCGTCACGTTAAAGCCGATGATTCCCCTGCTTGTCAGTAAATCTATAAAAGATCTGATCTCTTCTCGAGGCAGATCGAACAGTTCATAACTGATTTCCATTCTTTTGTTCTGATACAGTCTTTCATGTATCTCAGGGGATTTTGAATAAGATATTCTTCTTCCAAGAAGTCCGGTTCTTCTCATGTTTTCAGTCTCCTTTCCTCTTTGAGGTCTTATCTTATTATGCGATATTATTCAGCATAATAAACAAAGGGAGCATTGCTCCCCTGTTAACGTTCTATTAATTTTACTTGAGGATTTCCGTGACATCGGGCTTCTCTGCTTCTTCAAGCGGCTTGTCCGCCAGACTCTGTTTGACGGTAGAAACCAGTATATCTATCGCTACGCGATTTTTCCCGCCTTCAGGTACGATGAGATCCGCATATCTTTTTGTCGGTTCGATGAACTGAAGGTGCATTGGTCTTACTACACCAAGATACTGGTCGATTACCGATTCAAGTGTTCTTCCACGATCTCTGATGTCGCGAGTCAGTCTTCTGAGAATACGGATATCCGCATCGGTATCCACATAGATCTTGATATCAAACAGATTTCTCAGACGTTCATCTTCCAGAATCAGAATTCCCTCAACAATGATG
Organism: Proteiniclasticum sp.; assembly: GCF_032054185.1. Taxonomy (NCBI): domain Bacteria; kingdom Bacillati; phylum Bacillota; class Clostridia; order Eubacteriales; family Clostridiaceae; genus Proteiniclasticum; species Proteiniclasticum sp. The sequence goes on along the minus strand of NZ_DAMBTF010000038.1, from coordinate 5,908 downwards.
ATGTCTTTTGATTCTTCACGCACGGTTTCTTTTTTTCTGTTGTGGATGGTAAAATCGTAGATCGGCATATCGATGGCTTCGCCCCTTACCAGGGTTTCCAGATGCTCAATGAGAAGTGGTGTATCAAATGCGTGAGGATGATCGTAATTGGTTTTTGTCCGTTCTTCAAAGGTCATATCGCTCTGATCTTTATAGTATGAATCCTGCATGATGATGCAGATGCTTTCCTTTTTGAAGTTGCGGTAAATGGCCTTGGCCACTGTACTCTTTCCCGATCCTGTTCCACCTGTTATTCCAATAAGTAAAGGCTTTCTCATAATCAATCTTCCTTCTCTTTAATCAGTATATCATTGGGATAAAGTCTTACTGAAGATACTGCGGTGAAATCCATAGCCGCTTTATTTGCAACTTCGATTTCATTTCCCTCATCATCCATAAATGCTGTGATTTCTGTTTCTATTATATCACCACTAGGTCTCATTATCTTCAATATGTCACCGGGATAAACTCTGTTTTTCTGACCGATTAGATATCTGCCGTCTTCAAGCTCTTCCTTGACGATGGCAATAAGTTCATGGGTTCTGACATAAGTGCTGGAACCATAAACTTCAGAGTTCCCTCTTCCGTAATAGAAACCGGTAAAATATTCCCTGTGGCTGACCATACTGAGGATGTCCATCCATTTTTCGTCATATGCATAAGTCTTTGGATTTTCAAAATAGCGGTCGATGGCTTCTCGGTATGCCTTTACGATGGCAGCGACATAAAACTCCGACTTCATTCGGCCTTCTATCTTAAGAGACTGCAGACCGGACTGTATAAGATCCGGAATATGTTCAATCATGCAGAGATCCTTGGAGTTCATGATATAGGTACCACGTTCATCTTCATTGATCTCCATGTATTCTCCAGGACGTTTCTCTTCAACAAGATGATATTTGTACCTGCATGGCTGTGCACATGCACCACGATTGGCATCTCTTCCCGTCATGTAATTGGACAGAAGGCATCTTCCCGAGTACGCCATACACATTGATCCGTGGACAAATGCTTCAAGTTCAAGATCTTCAGGGATATTCCCGTGAATTTCTCTGATTTCCTTCAGTGAGAGCTCTCTTGCAAGGATGATCCGCTTCACACCCATTTTATGCCAGAAAATTGCAGATCGGGAGTTGACATTATTCGCCTGAGTGGACAGATGAAGTTCCATTTCCGGAACCACTTCTTTTGCCGTCATGATGATTCCCGGGTCCGACACAATAAGTGCATCCACACCAAGCTTCTCAAGCTCAAGAAGGTATCCATCAAGACCTTTCATATCACTCTCATGAGGGAAGACATTTATGGTCACATAGACCTTTCGTCCTCTGTCATGCGCATATTTCAGTCCTTCCACCATTTCATCATTTGTAAAATTATCCGAGAAAGCCCTGAGGTTAAGTCTGGCTCCTCCCATAAATACTGCATCAGCGCCATAATCAATTGCTGTTTTAAGTTTATTGAGATTCCCCGCTGGTGCGAGTAATTCCGGTTTATTCATTCGTGTCTTTCCTCCTGATTAATAACATTCCGTCCCCAACCGAAAGCAGTGAGACCATAAGATCATCCCGGCTATGTATGTACGCCAGAAATTCCTGAAGCTTTACGACATTTGTTCTGTGCTTTCTTTCTGCCGTCTCATTAACCACAAGACCCTTATACAGCACATTGTCACAAAGAATCATACCGCCTTTTCTGAGTATAGGGAGCGAAAGATCAAAATATTCTCGATAGTGGGATTTTCCAGCATCCATAAATATAAAATCAAAGCTTTCTTCAGTATTCTTAAGATAGGCTACGCAGTCTGAAAGCACAACCTTAATTCGCTTCTCCAGATGATAGAATCGGATATTCTCTTCAGCCTGAGTTTTCATATCCTCTTCTCTTTCTATTGTGACGATACCCGCTTCAGAATATAATGCCATGAGAATCGCAGAATAACCGATAGCGGTTCCAAGTTCAAGTATCCTTTCAGGCTTTGTCTGTGCCACCTGAAAGGCAAGAAGCCTTGCGGCATCCTTCAGCACGATCGGTATATAGTTGGCTCTTGCATAGTCTTCCATTGCCTGAAGTTCCGGAAAGCCACCCAGTTTCTGTATATAATCCGTCACTTTCGGATTTACTATTCCATCCATTTATCTACCTCTACATCTATTTGACCCATAAGGGTCCTAAAATTCCTATCCTATTATATATGATTTGACAGGCATTATCAAACAAAGCGGATTCAAAAGAAAAAGAATTCCCGAAATTGATGATTCAGGAATTCCATCATTCTGCCAGTCTTTATATAAATTCAGGAACCTTATCTGTCATGGAGATCCTTTCAATCCCTGTCTGGATTCATAAAAGTCTTTCCATGGATCTTCCGCTTTCATTCTGGCTTCTGCATCTTTTATCGTAATGCCTGCAGGAAGCACCTTATCCAGTTCCTCCCACGATATGGGCATGGATACGGGAGCATCTTTTCTTGCTCTTAGGGAATATGCTGTAACAGAAGTTGCACTCCTTCCGTTTCTTACCCAGTCGATGAAAATCTTACCTTTTCTCTTTTCCTTGCGCATGTTGCTCGTGTATTTGTCCGGCCATCTTTCTTCCATAGCCTGAGCGCACAGCTTGGCAAAAGCTCTTACAGTCTCCCAGTCGACAGAAGCATTAAGGGGAACCACAACATGATAGCCTTTACCTCCGCTGGTTTTCAGAAATGAAGTCAAGGACAGTTCATCAAGGATTGTCTTCATATCTCTGACCCCTTCTCTCACCTTGCTGATGTCCATACCTTCTGCCGGATCAAGATCAAACACCATCATATCGGGCTTCTCCATATCTTCGACTCTGCTGCCCCAGGCGTGGAACTCCAGTATACCCATCTGTACAGCAGAAATAATTCCCTGAATGTCACTGATATAGATATAATCTTCTTTATCTCCGCTTTTTTCTCTGACTTCTATTTTCTTCATGCCCTTACCGATTTTGTCTGCATGTTTCTGATAGAAGCATTCTCCTTCGGTTCCTTCTGGACATCTCAGGAAACTTAGAATTCTATCCTGTGTATAAGGAAGCATTCTCTCTGCAACCATAATATAGTATTTTGCCACATCTTCCTTTGTGACGCCCAGACCATCATACATGTCTTTGTCAGGACTTGTCAGTCTGATCTTATCTATCATTATGCTTTTTCGGTTTTTCTTTTCCTTATCAGCTTCTGTTACTGATTCTTTATCTCCGGTTTCTTTTTCAGGTCTGATTTCTTCAAGTTTATCTTCAGCTTCATCAACGTTTTTGATCATCTGCGGTTCTTCCAGCACAACATCTTTCGGATTTTTATCCTTTCTTAAACCCTTGAAACTTGCCTGTCTGAGCAGTTTTTCATCTGTCCATTCCTGAAATCTGATTTCAGCGATTAGCTTAGGCGACATCCAGAAAATCTCTTCGTCTTTTCGAGCATCAGGCGGATTCTCAAATGGAGATGTTTTTCGGATAACGGGCTCAAATTTCTGAGCAAGATCCTTCATGATCTTCTGCGTGAAACCTGTACCTGCACGACCTGCATAGATCAGTTCCTCGCCCTCATAATACCCCAGAAGAAGTGCACTTACACCCGATCTTTTTTTGCTGGTCAGCGTATACCCGCCGATGACAAATTCCTGTCTCATTTCGCATTTCACCTTTACCCAGTCTCCATTTCTTGACCCATGATAGAGAGAATCCGCTTTCTTGCAGATTATCCCTTCCATACCTGCGTTACATGCAGCAAGAAGAATATCCTTACCATTTCCGCTGGTATGACTACTGTAATGGAGACGTTTATCCTGGTCCACAATAATTTCGTGGAGTTTTTCCTTTCTTTCAATGAGCTTATGCTCTCTGTAGTCTTCTCCTTTGTAAGCAAGAAGATCGAAAACAACATAGGTCAATGTATGACCATTTTTACCATCAAGGTAGTTCTGAAGTTTCTGGAAATCAGTTTTTCCATTTTCATCAAAGATCACGATTTCACCATCCAGAACCATGTTTTCACCTAACTGCTCAAGTTTCTTTGCAATTTCTGAAAACTTACCGGTATAATCCTGTCCGTTTCTGGTCATAAGACGGACCTTACCGTTCTCGATATATGAGATGATCCTGTAACCGTCATATTTCAGTTCAAACACCCAGTCATCACCTGCTGGGACTTCCTTTTCCAGTTTCGCAAGCTGAACTGGAGCTTTTGTAAATGGTAGAGCCGTATCAGAGACTGAATCCGGTTCTGAATCATTCTCTTTATCTTCTCTGATCTCATCCATGGTTCTGCCTGTGCGGATGCTGGTTCCAAACTGAACGAGCGTGTCCTTTTCATTTATATGTTCATCTTTTTCCTTGATCAGCAGCCAGTTCTTATCTTCCTCACCTTCTTTAGGTTTCATGCGGACCAGCGCCCATTTACCTACGAGGCGCTCTCCATAAAGAATCATTTTTACAGAACCTTCTTTCAGACCTTTTTCCATATCTTCCTGTGATTCCCAGAAACCTTCATCGAAAAGCATTACCGTTCCTCCGCCATACTCGCCTTCAGGAATATTTCCTTCGAAATTTCTATACTCCAGGGGGTGGTCTTCAACAGCCACAGCAAGCCTTTTATCCTTCGGATTATCGGATGGTCCCTTAGGTACAGCCCAGCTGAGGAGCACTCCATCCCACTCAATTCTAAAATCAAAATGCAGTCTGGATGCTGCATGTTTCTGAACGACAAATCTGAGGCGATTTTCAGTGTGCTCTTCTTTCCCTTGAGGCTCAGAAGTTTTAGAGAAGTTTCTCTTCCTGTTATAATCTTCCAGTTTTTTTGCCATGATTATTTACTCGCTTTCTTTTTACTTGTTTCCTTCACATCTTCCTTATTACCGGCCTTCTTTGCTTCCACCGATTTCTTAAGCAGATCCATGATGTCGACGACCTTGCTTGAAGATGCTTTTTCTTCTTCCTGTTCTTCATCATCCAGAGCCTTGCCCTTCTTTTTGGACTTGGCTTCGATTCTCTTCATCACTGCATCCTTATACTCGTCTTTGTACTCTTCCGGATTCCACTCTGCCGTCATACCCTCTATAAGGCTCTCTGCCAGTTCCATTTCTTTATCGGATATCTTTACGGACTTAGGCACCTTAAGCTCTTCTACGGACTTTAAGTCGTCATGAAAGCGTATCAGATTCAGGACCAGCACATTTTCCAGACTGTATATTGCCGCAAGGTATGCCCGTGTTCTGATCACTACTCTTGCAATGGCGATTTTTTCCGTTTTTTCCAATGCTTCCCTTAGGAGGACATAAGGCTTTTCTCCCCCTTTTGTAGGCGCGATATAGTAGGGTTTCTCTAGATACATGAGACTGAGTTCATCCCTTTGGATGAATGTTTCTATATCCACTGTCTTAGTAGCTTCAACATCCGCTTTTTCAAAATCTTCATCAGTCATCACAACATAATCTCCGTCATCAAATTCATACGCTTTTACGATGTTATCCCAGGTCACTTCTTTACCCGTCGACTCATTCACTCGCTGATATTTGATCTTGCTTTCATCCCTCTTGTCGATAAGGCTGAATTTAAGATCATTGCTCTCTTCCGCAGAGTAAAGACTGACAGGGATGTTCACGAGGCCAAAAGAAATCGCACCTTTCCATATCGAACGCATACGCTCACCTCTTTCTTCTATGATCATGTTCTAAATTATCGATATTATAGCATAAGGTTTTGGACAGAATTTGAAGCCTTTTTTACAATTCAGACCGACTTCAAAATCTTTGTTCATAAGTTTAATTCTGTTCATTTTGCTCCCCTTGATTCCCGACTTTGACAGTTAATCAAACCTTTTTTCATTGAAAAACCTTGCAGATAA
>NZ_DAMBTF010000037.1:0-15772 GCF_032054185.1 Proteiniclasticum sp. | reverse complement strand
CATAATACGGACAAATATTTTCTGAATTCAACCAACAGTAAATTGACACGATCCTTCATATCTCCGGATTTGATATCAGACACAAATAGTCCTATAATTTATATGAATATTGATATTTCAAAATAATATTTAAGACAGTTGCTGAAAGCACTGATACATCCGATTAAAGAACAAAATAGATACCTTGATCAAGGAGGAAAACCATGTCAACATTTCAAAAAGAAGGAAAAGTCTATCTTATTTTAGGGAATGGCCCCGCAGGTCATTTTGCTGCCGGCGAAATACGCAAAAAAGATTCCGAAGGCAGAATCATCATCATAGGTAGAGAAAGAGAAAGAACATATCTACGAACACAGCTCGCCGAATGTTTTAAGGAAGAGCTGCCTGAAGACAAATTCTATATGGTAAAAAACGAATGGTATGATAAGAACGAAGTGGAACAGATCTTATCTATGGAAGCGTCAGCTATCGATAAAGAAAACAAGATCGTTACGTTCAAAGACGGAAGTAAAATCCGATACGATAAACTCATCATCGCTACCGGAAGCTACAGTTTTATCCCACCCGTAGATGTGGAAATCAGTCGTAATGGAAAAGTCGTAGAGGTCATCAAAGCAGACCGAAAGAACTTCAGAAATTATGATGGACTCTTTAGTATACGAGAGCATGATGACACCATAGCACTGCAAAGAAGAATCAGATCTGCAAAGCAGGCAGTTGTTATTGGAGGAGGACTTTTAGGTCTTGAAGCTGCCTGGTCACTGAAGCAGTGTGGTCTTGATGTAACAGTCATAGAGTTCTTTAACAGACTTCTTCCAAGGCAGCTAGATGAGGAATCCTCCGAAGTTCTTAAAGCTCTGGCTTTGAGTTCTGGCGTGAAACTGATTCTTGAAGACTCTGTGGAGTCCATCAGCATAGAGGAAAATGGAGAGGGAAATCAGGAACTTACAGGTGTTAAACTAAGAAGTGGCGTAACTCTTGACTGCCAGGCACTTCTTTTCAGTGTAGGCGTTCGTTCCAGGGCAGAACTGGCAGCAGAAGCCGGTATCGAAGTGAATAAAGGTATTGTCGTAAACACCAGGATGGAAACAAGCGAAGAGGACATCTACGCTTGCGGTGATGTGGCTGAAATCAATAATTTTGTTTACGGAACCTGGCCTTCAGCATTGACCATGGGAAGAATTGCAGGAACCAACGCTTCAGGAGGCAATCTCGAATTCCCACCAATGGTTCTTTCCACAATGTTTACGTCTATGAATGCAAAAGTCTTTTCAGCCGGAAACGTTGATTTCTGCGATCCTGATTTAGACATTCTGGAACATAAAAGTATCCAGAAAGGGGAATATAAAAAGCTGTTCTTTAAAGACAATAGATTGGTGGCCGGAATTCTTCTTGGAGATACAAAACGGTCAACTCGAATCATAAAAGGAATCGAACAGGGTTATAGCGAAGAAGAAGCTCTCAAAGCAGATATACTTTAAAATTCGGAGTAAATACTCGAATTAAATACAGGTTACAGTTTGTGTAAGAAAGGCACACCGATTTTTGAGTTCCATCAATTTGATGGGACTCATTTTCTATGTCTTCATTTTCCAAATAATATGATAAGACATGGGCGGGAGGATATCATTTCCTTGAAGTAATTCTATTTAAATTTGTATAGCATTTAGGATATGATACGGTGAACCGTACCACAAGTAATGGCGTAAATCTTAACTTCACCCTGCCCTGATAGAGGTTGCGCTAATTTTGATGGTATTGCTTCTCATGGGAAAAACCCTTCAAAATAACGTAAGCGGACAATAAAGTACCGTATAGAAACCACAGTGCTCTAATGCGATAATCAGTGTAAAAGAAAGCGACCTCTCGGCCGCGCATTACGTTCATCATGAACAAGTTTTTTGTATTTTATCATTCCATGGCATTACCAGTCAAGATCGGTTTCACCAGATTCTTTCATCCGAGGCAGTTCTTCAAGTAGCTTCTGCAAATACTTATGGGGATTCTTCCCCGGTTCTCTTTGGAAGAAAGGTCCGAGGGCATCGAACAGCTCCTACCCTGGAATCCTCAGGTCAGGAAAGATTGTTCGGTATAACAGTCACACCGGCGGCCGTGAGGCCACCTTTTGTTTTCTCTCTAAAAATTATCCCATACTTCCCTTGATGGTTACATCCATCCGATTAAAGACCGCTTACACTATACTTTTAAACCATGCAAAACTACGGATTCGTCTTTCTTTCTTCTGTAATAGTTTTCGAGAAAATCTTGATATTATTTTTTATAATATAATCATTGATTGTACTATAATCTTTATTCTTATATGCACCTGTATTATCTTCTATAAACTTGAAATATTTATTATTCGGATATAATTCTCTCTCTCCGTTAAACGTTGCAATTATTTCATCTTCAACAGTTGTAACATAATAATAATCTCGATATAGAACTTTATAGCCCGATTCTTTTATTTTCTCAACTATGGGGTATAAATCACTACCAGATTCTGGAAGAACATCTATAATCTTCTCTCCTATTTCTTTTCCATCATTAGTAACAATAATGTACTCTTTCTCTTCTTTGTCATTGAAAAAATAATCATACAATTTACTTTGCATTTCCGTGCTGGGTTCAGCATTATATTTTAATGTACTCTCATAGAAAGGAAGTGATACCAAATCAACTGCTATTTTTTCTTGATAGATTGTCTTTTCCTGACAACCCGTTAGTAGAGTGACAACACTAGAGGTCATCAGTAATATTAGAAATACCATCAAACTCTTTTTTAACATGAATATCTTCACTCCTTCTAAGATAGGTTTTACTTGATTCTGACATGTCGATCAGAAAGTGAAACAAGCGAGGGATCATGAGTAACAACAAGCAGCGTCTTTCCTTTTCTTTTCATTGAAAGCAGTAAATTAAAAATCTCCTCTTTATTTTTCTCATCTAGACTTCCTGTAGGTTCATCGGCAAGAATCAGTTCACAAGGTTTAATTAAAAGCCTTGCAATCGCGATTCTCTGTTGCTCCCCACCGGAGCATTTATATACTTTTTTATTTTCTTCACCCTTTAATCCAACCTCTTCCAGAGCATTTCGAATCAACTTGTCTTCATCAGGTAGTCTATGATGTTTTATGGCAATATGCATATTGTAATATACACTTTCATTGCTGATGAGCGCAAAATTCTGAAACAGATATCCGATTTTATCTCTCAATATTCTATTGGCTTTGGAGGAAAAGGGTCTGATATTTTTCTCCCCAAAAAGACTGATCTCGCCCCCATCATAAGTATCCAGCAGACCTATCATATTCAACAGTGTAGATTTTCCGCTTCCAGATTCACCAATGACAGAAACAAATTCTCCTTTTTTAACTTCCATACTGAAATTATTGAAAACTACTTGTTCATCATACTTCTTCTTAATATTCTTAATATTTACTATAACCTCTTCCACAAGCTATTCCCCCTTTAGCACTGACAGTGTTCTCTTTTTTTCAAAGGACTTAATCATTATCCCGGCAATCATAAAGTCAAAAAATATGCCAAGGAGTATGAATACGATAAGATACTTTCTGTCCAGCTCCATGAACTCCATGCCCAGAACAAGAGAGAGAAAATATACAGCCAAACTGCTTATAAACATATAGCCATAGCGCTGAAAATAGGATCTCCCAAAAAGATAATTTACTGCCACTTTTTCCTTGTTCTCATAGAAGTAAATAAACACGGACTGATACTGAAAAATATAAATCATCAGAATGTATAGACCAAGAACGAGAATAAATGCTCTTACTTGATCATTGCTTCTAGAAAGCGCAGTATCATATTCTTGATTCGTATTTGATATAAATATCCGATTGTTTAAACCATTGGTTGCCAAAAAATCTGTAATCACCGTCCGAGTATCTTCGCCATCCTTTATGGTAAGAGAGCTTCCATTCCATTGCATATTCGCATCTAATCCTTTTTTAAAAAGAATCACCGGGTCTTTCTGTTTCTTAAGTGATAAATCCGGAGACAACGGTGCTAGATTATAGATCGTTCCTGGATTTTTTATATAAAGAATTTCTCCATCTCCGCCACCAAAATAAACATCAGTAAACTTTTCATCCTTATATCTTTCAGGCACAAGCAAGGTATTCTGCTCGATACTTCGGAAATCTATCAGATTATTGTTTAAGTCCCTGATATTATAGTTTTTCAGATACCTCTCATTTGCAACAATATATGGATGTTGTACAAACTGACGTTTATAGACTTCTTCAGGTATCGTTTCTTTTATTTCATCGGGGAGAAAATTACTGGAAAAATCATGGTACATCCATTCCTGGGACTCTACAACTTTTAACGTTTGTTGAAGCGGCTCCCAACTTTCGAGACTCGTCACGGTATTGTCAAGAAGTATCCCTTCAATTACCAGGTTGTTTTGCATAAGCAATTTATTCTTTCTAAGAATACTATTTTCTTCCATCATTAAAGGGGCAGTTTTAATCAAAGCAATAAATGGTGTAACGATTAGAATTAACAGCAATAGCTTCAGTACTACAGCGACACCCCCTGAAAATTTCAGTGTACTATTATTTTTGATATTCGACGGCCTTCCAGTCACTGTCAGCATAATATAGCTCAATGCATTTGCTGCAATCCAAAAAAGTAAATACAGCCCAAAAGCCACTAAAAGAGGCTTCAGCAGCAGAAGGTGAATGGGTCTGAAATTTTTCACAATGAGAAAATATAGAGTTATCTGGGAGAAAATGTATAAGACCATGTTGATCAAGTACCTTTTTGCAAAGAGGTCCCAGTAAATACTAGTATCGCTTTCTCCGAAGAGTTTCCGTATTGTAATTTCTTTTTTTAAAGCGATTGATTCACAAATGGTGATCACCACCAAGGATGCAATCGTCAAAATAAGAAGGATATGAATTGATCCGACTTGAAGATCATCTGGAGTCGAAAATTCGAAGGTGAGTGAAGATTCATTAGATACGATGTGCTTATTTATCTCACTATCTATAATGTCATTTTTGATCTGCACTCTATCTTCACCATAGATGAAAACCAATGCCGTCTTCTTTTCAGGATGTTCACTGGCAAGAAGTGTTAATGGCTTTACAAGAAGTCTAGGCTGATAGTCTTTTTGATAGCTCGAGTTTACATAATCAATGACATCATATGCTTTTGTATCACCCAAATAGGAAGAATAGTAGTTATTCTCTTCTATTGTAAAGTCTAAGTTTTTGCCTTGGACAGTTTTGAAAAATGCCAACTCATTCAATTTTAGATCTGAATACAAGTAAGCTGTAGTATCAATTATGAAGTCATGTCTCCTTGTCTGCACGAAAGTTATCGCATCGTAGTTTTTAGATTCGAGAAAATCCGTAAGTTCAGACAAAACCGGGGAACCATGATCATTAAGTAAACTTAATTCAATCGTTTCATGATCTTTACCCGTTGCTTGAGAAAAACTGCTTTCCAGGCTATTCATTGCATTGAAATGATTTAGCGAAATATTCTGATATAAATAAAGAAAAATAAAAACCGCCGTAAATATAGTCAATAAATAAGCAACCCGTTTCATATATCCTCCTATGAAAAAATCTGCATATAAGTCAAATGGACATATCGATGAGTTTATGACGCTCTGTTCACTTTCTTATGCAGATTCCATGGTTTTTTCTATTCAAATATCTTATCAAAATGCTCACTCTGTAGTCGCACTTGCTTTTGCACCTCTAATTTCACTTCGTTTATTTCGGAGTCCTGTTTTTTTGACTCAGCCATATAGGGGGATAAATCTTCATTACTCATAATATCTATAGGATCCGTCATCAGGCCAATACTTGCTGCGATGATGATGATTAGTGCTGAGATTATCTTCGTCATATTGGGTTTTCGAAATCGTAAAATGTGCTGAACCCGTACTTCCAGATTTCCTTCACCGAAAGCTGTTATCCTCTCGTTAACTGGATGCATTTTGTAGGCAAATCGAACCAAAGTATTCGCATAGGTTTTCCTCATGTCTGTTTTACAGTGACTTAGAGCAGTCTCGTCACATGAAATCTCCATATCATCTGTCATTTTTTTAAATGCAAACCAAACTATAGGATTGAACCAGTGAAGGGCTAAAACGAAAAATGCCAAAGTCTTTATTATATGATCTTTTCTTTTTATATGTGATCTTTCATGAAGTATGATGATATTTTTTTCACCATGTGCGATTCCAGCAGGAATATAAACCTTTGGTCTAATGAACCCTATAACAAATGGAGTTTTAAGATGAGAAGCCTCATATATATTATCATGATACAGACTCGCATTTTTCAGTTTTCCTTTTAAAAGAAGCATAGAAACTGAAGTGTATATCATTAGAGATACAAAACCCATAGCCCAGATGTAGGATGCTATTCTGATAGAATCATACCTGCTAATTAAAGCTAGGGAACTTTGTGCTGCACCCTTCTCAAGCAACGTAAATCCTCCGTCGAAGCCTTCTGCTGATGGCATTATACTGAACTTTCCTTTTAGCGTAATAGGGCCAATCAGTCTAAATGCAACTACACTCCAAATTGGAAAAATCAAAGTCTTCGGGAAATTTCGTAAAAGCAATCTTATCAATAGAACCACAATGATTACATAGGATCCTGTTAGACTCATTTGTAGGACGGTTGAAAATATACTGCTCATTTCTCCACCTCATCATACTCTTCAATAAGCCTCTCCAGTTCCTTCATCTTCTTTTCACTGATTTTCTTTCCATTAAAGAACGCGCTAAGAAATTTCGGTAATGAACCACCAAAGGTGTCCTCCACAAAATATCTGCTTTGCATGGAATAATATTCATCTCTGGTTATGAGAGAGGTTACTTCTGATTTTATATTTTGGAATATACCTTTCTCTGACAGCTTTTTTAACACTGTATATGTTGTTGATTTTTTCCAATTCAGCTCATTTTCACATAACTTTACCAGTTCTCCAGAACTGATAGGTTCATGTTTCCATATCAACTCTGCAAATCTTTCCTCTATGTCTCCAAATTTATATAAGTCCAATTTTATCACCTCAGTCTATTTCCAATAGATCATATACTTTAGTCTATTGGAAATAGACTAATATGTCAATACTCTGACATGATATACTGAATTTCTTCTCTGACGCTGTTATGTAGTGTACGGTGACCCGTACCATAAATAAATGTCGTTAATACTCTACTCTTTCCGGATATGATATAATAAAGATATAAATAACTTTATTAGAAAGGGGGATTCACCCTGATGATGGACAACATAGAGATGATGGATAAAAAGAAACTGCTGGATATTTTCGAATATATGAATGAACGTTTACTAGAAAACCAGCTTCAACTCGAGATTACAGTTTACGATGGTTCAATAATGACAATGGTCTATGACAACAGACCCGCTACAAGAGATATTGACTGCGTTTTTTCAGATGTTAATCAAAAATTATTTAACTATATTCTTGAATTGACAAAATATGCATTTAGTCTATCTGAAGGATGGATCAACGAAGAAATTAAGGAACCTCTGAAGTCCATTCTAAAAGAGGACAAAGAAACCTATAAGGTTTACTCAAACCTAAAGATTCTCAAACCTTCTGCTAAACAGCTTCTTGCTATGAAAATCCTGGCAGCAAGGCCAGAACCAGCAAAGGATTTCATCGATGCCTATCTTCTGTGCAAGGACCTATCTATCAAGACAAAAGAAGAATTACTTCATCTATGTGAAGAGTATATCCCATTGACACTCATTGGTGAGAGACAACAAAACTTTATAAGGTATTTAGGAGAGGATTTGGGTTATGATTGGAAATAAATATTTACAGCAATTATATGATTACCCGGATATTGATGCAAGTTTAAATCAGCTTCTTGAACTACTTAAATACAAAAACAAAGACTTCATAGACAGTCTTTTCATTCCTGTGGACTTATCACTTTGCAGTGAAGATGAACTGAACTTTTTGACAAAAGTCGCAGCCCTTATCGACTACAATCTTCAGATTCACAAGATAGCCGTTCCTGAATGGCTTAGAAGTAATATACTTCGGTTCGAAGTCCCCTACTATCATTCAAAAAGAATCAGCGATTTTGAAAAATTCAAACTGCAAATGACTAATCCCGGTCCCTTTAGAGCGAGAAATGTGTATTTTGATTTAGCCGGTATCGGTAGAATTTAATTATTTTAACGAAAAATCCATCTTTAAGGCATTTTATAGCCTTAAAGATGGATTTTTATTTCGCCTTATTTTATGGTACTTGATCAATCCGTATGAGAGGCTCTCCTAAGTGCATCAGATCCTCATCATGAGTTACAAGAACCACTGTCTTACCTGCTCTTTGAAATCCCTTCAAGAGATCTACAACTTTCATTTTATTCTCATAATCTAGGCTTCCTGTAGGTTCATCGGCAAGGATCAGTTCGCAGGGCTTCAGCATCAGCCTTGCAATGGCCACTCTCTGCTGCTCTCCTCCAGAACACTGATATACTTTCTTCTTTTCAAATCCGGCGAGTCCCACTACCTCCAGAACTTCCTTTACTCGGTTATTTTCTTTGCTCGTGTCATGACCTTCCATGGCAAGCTTCAGGTTATACTCTACTGTGGCATTATCGACTAAAGCATAGTTCTGAAAAAGGTAACCGATTTTATCCTTCAGAAGATTCGTCGCTTTTGTTGAAAAGGGCTTGATATTCTTCTGTCCAAAGTGCACCATTTCGCCTTTGTCTTTCTTCTCCAGTAACCCGATGATATTGAGAAGCGTGGACTTTCCAGATCCTGAAGCGCCAGAAATCACCGTAAAACTGCCTTCTGGAATTTCTAGGTTGAACCTGGAAAAGACCGTCTTTTTACCGAAATTCTTTTCTAATCCCTGAATTGAAATTACATTTTCCATAACTACGCCCCTTTTATGGTTTTCACCATATCCGCTGATTCAAAACGTTTGATCAGACCTGATACCAGAATCATTTCCAGAAGAATCAGGATACTGAATAGCACTAGCAAACTGACTGTTGATACCTTCAGAAAGATCAGACTGTATGGGATCAGTACTGCATAGGACACAAGACTCATCAGGTAGAGATTCCTGTAACGCTCACCATAAGACTTTCCAAGCAGATACTGAATCGAAATCAGCTGCCTTTTCTCTTCCAGATGAAGATATATGATCTCATACAGAAGTATCAGGACCACTGAGAGATACAGCACGAAAATGTACAGACTTTCAAGTGCTTCCTGCTTATACTCACCCATGTAGAAATCATACACCGGACGAAGATCCGTTACCCGCAGAGCGTCTCCATACCCAGCTGCTTCAAAGGACTCTCTCAGCCCTTCCAGATCACTATAATAGACAGCTCCATAAAGCGTCTGCATACCGGAAGCATCATACTCCTTCGTGTAGAAGACGATGGGATCTTTCACTTTAAAGTGATCTCTTTTACTGATATCCGGATTATAGAAAGCATCCTGAAACTCTACATAAACTTTTGGATATTCCTTCTGAGATATGGTCGTAAAAGGTTTTCCCTTTAATTCAAGTGGAACCAGCATGGTATTACCCTGTAAGGTCTCCAGATCAAGAACTGTTCCATCTTCACGAAGAATCTTGTAGTCCTTTAGATACTCTGTATTGACCACGATTGAGGATACCGTATTCGGTGCAAGCTCCACATCAAATTCTTCAAACAGACTCAAGTCTGCATCACTGAAATCAGCGAGTACCGCATTCTCTTTTTCTGATATCTCAAATGCATCTCCAAACATTTTCATGATTCGATCAAAATCCGACATTGGAATGTCAAGACTCACATTGTATCTATAAAGATCAGCATCGTGTTTTCTCTCTCTGTAAATCACATCTCTGAAGGACCGATATCCGCCTTCCAGCTTCGTAAGAAGTGGGGTAATCACCAGTATAAATATCAGGATCTTCACAACAAGGTTCCCATAGAGTAGCATCTTATATGTAGATTTTTTCTTGAGATACATGGCAGAGGAAGTATATCTGATATAGACGTAGGAACCTATAAACACAGCTAGAAGACCTGCAGCAAAGTATGCTAAAATCTTAAGCTGACCTTTATAAATAGCCGTACCGATGTTTCCTGCATCGCCCACAAAAAACCAATACGCTATTCCTAGTGTAATTATATAAACAAGTAGAAGTGACAGGAAAAATTTCCCTAAAAGACGCCACTGTATCCGCACATCGGAGTGCCCCATCATTTTTCTGACGCTTACTTCCTTAAGGTGCTGATTGATGATGCCTATAAGAATGATGAGAAGAATCAGTGCAATCCCTACGGAGAGGAAGGTGCCTTGACGAATAGAGTCGTCCGGCATAAACGTCTTGGCGTCCACCTTGAGAAATTGTGATGCCTGAATCTGTCCATGGGTATTTACTACTTCGTCTCGGACCTTTCTGATATCGCTTCCTTCCCCATAGAAATAAACCACGTAATAAGCATCTTTTTGGGGACGTTCATAAAGCTGATGTAGTGGACGGAAATAAAGAAGCGGATATAGACGCCCTGATGCGTAGCTCTCATCAAGCATCTGTATCGTCACTGCCGAAGAATCCTCTCTATTAGTTGAATAATAAGAAGACTCACTTCTGTCACTCCAGGAAATTCTATCGTCGTTTTGAGTGTAGTAGAGATCCTCTATCTCCACTGAAGAAGAATAGATATAGTTCTCCATGACATTTCTGTTCATCTCATCAGAATAACCAACAATCACACGAAAGGTCACTTCATTTTCATCTGAAGCATTTTTCAGCGTTTCCATAAACTCTTCCGATGAAACTGAAGTGAATATACTCTCATCAAACATGAAACTATATGTGCTCTCGTCTTTAAAATCGGGATGCAAGAAATTTTCCAGGTTAAAAGTATATCTGATATTGAATGATGTGACAATCAGATAGGTAGTTGCAATTGCCAACTGAATGATCAGAAAATAGCTGATTTTCTTCATAAAAACTCCTCATTGCAAACTCAAGTTTAGTTTATCATCGCTTCTTCATACCCATGCGTATGTACACCTGTTATGTCAAATCCATAAAAAAACATGATCATAATATACGGATCCTGAACTTCCAGATATGCTTTTATACTTCCATCCAAGACCTGGAACATGAATGGCTGCGAGTGCAGAAATATTTGAACTCTGGATTTGATACGTTGTCCTTGATCTGTTTCCCAGATCAGATGTTGTAACTTTACCATACCTTGTCCATGTAGTCCCTTCTCTAACTGAAGTTATTGCATATACAGAAATCCCCATAAATAGAACCGCAGCAAAAAAAAATACCTATAACTTTTTTCATTTTTATGCCTCCTAAAACTATTTATATACATTATAGCATAAAAGTATTATAAACCATTTCAGTGAATCTATATTTTCTTAATATAATCATTCAAGTTTTTTTAAAACTACGCCGATGGATATGTTACGGTGAACCGTACCATAAGTAACGGCGTCGGGTTTGTACAAACAGTATAATAAACAGTGTAGATTGATAAGGAGACTCTAAACACTCTTTCAAACCGTCAATAGAATTATTATCTACCAATCAATGTACTTGTAGCTCTATATCCATTCGATGTGGTGGAGGATCTTTATGGATAGA
The DNA here is from genome assembly GCF_032054185.1 of Proteiniclasticum sp. Classification (NCBI taxonomy): domain Bacteria; kingdom Bacillati; phylum Bacillota; class Clostridia; order Eubacteriales; family Clostridiaceae; genus Proteiniclasticum; species Proteiniclasticum sp. The sequence goes on along the minus strand of NZ_DAMBTF010000037.1, from coordinate 4,119 downwards.
CCCATCAGATTAAAAACCGCTTACTAATATGAAGCTTTAATTTGCTCCATTAATCGAATAAATATTATCTTAAATTGAATTTTTTAGCTTTGACTGAGCATAATTCTTAAAGAGGATAAAATTATGTATATGAGCTTACCAATTAATCATCTATGATAACCACTCCCCTCATGATGAATTCACTTTAAATCAGAAAAAATATATGATATTATGTAAAAAAGACCGCTTATGAATTTAAAAGAGGGTGATTTTACGAATATCGAAATTTACAAAAGTGTTTTTGATGAAAACAATGGAATCATTAAACTATCTGACTTTACCTCCAGTGGATATCACAACACAGAATTATATAAGTTAATAAATAAAGGGTTCGTAAGAAAAATCAAGACTGGCTATTATGAATGGATAGGTGGTGATCCAATCTCTGATGCTGTCATAATTACTAAGCTCTTTCCAGAAGGTGTTGTCTGTCTCGACTCTGCACTTTATCTTTATGGCTACACTGATCGGACACCATCCGCCTGGCATATCGCTGTCAGTAAGAATAAAACAACTACGAAGTACAATATCGAATACCCACCAATGCAGTTTTATTTTATAATCGATGCTTATATGGAAATAGGACTTTCAGAAATCTTGTTTGAGGGTTACAAAATAAAAATTTTCGATAGAGATAGAACACTATGTGACCTTATACGATATGAGAAAAAGATGGATAAGGAGGTATTCAATCATGCGATAAGAGCTTATGTTAAAGACTCAAAGAAGAACATCAGAAACTTGCTTGATTATGCTAAGCTTATGAGAATTGAGAATAAAGTTAATAGGATTATTGGGATGTGGATGTGATGAATACCGAAAAAAGTACTCTCCAAAAATTGAAGAACAAAGCGAGATCAAAAGGAATACCTTTTCAGTTGATGCTTCAACTATTCTGCCAAGAAGAATTTCTAAGAAGATTAGAGCGATCTGAATATCATGACAGATTAATCCTGAAAGGTGGACTTTTTCTGTTTTAATATAGTGGTTTTGAAAGCAGACCTACCATGGACATTGATTTTCTTGCTCTAAACTTGTCAAATGACCAAGAAGACATGAAAAAAATCATCCAAACTGTTAGTCATGTAATAACTGAAAACAGTTATATCATCTTTAAGATAAAATCGTTGGAAAATATTTCTGAAATGAAATTCTACCATGGACTCCGTATAAAAATGCTAGCTCAAATTTCAAATACAAACACACCCTTCGATATTGATATCGGGTTTGGTGATATAGTAGTACCCAGTGTTAATGAAATAGATATTTCTACACAGTTGGACGGATTTCTCTCTCCGAAAATCTCATCTTATTCACTTGAATCAGCCATTGCAGAAAAATTAGAGATTATATTTGACCGCATGGAAGCGACGAGTCGGATGAAGGATTATTATGATCTGTTTTATCTGGCAAATCATTATGATTTTGACAGCTCGATTTTGATAGATGCAATAAGTCAGACCTTTACTAATAGAGGTACAGCATGCAATACTCTTACTCTTCAAAACTTATCATTGTTCTACAAAGATACGGCTATGATTAGCAGATGGAATGTGTTTGCAAGAAAGATTTTGGCTGTGTCGTTGGACTTTCAAATTGTGATTGAATTAATTATTCAATTTGCTGATCCCTTAATACACGCAATTGAAGAAGGAAAGGAATTCCAAAAGAAATGGTCATGTGAGAATCGTCTCTATATATAACTATAGTTTTGTAAGGTTCCCTTATGGTACGGTGAACCTTATCATAAATAATGGCGTAAATTTTGCAGATTAAGACATAAAAAACTCTGACGCAACTCCCTATCTGACCTTGCTTCTTTTTACTGTACAGTCAATAAATTTGATCTCTATATCTACGCTTATACTGACCACTTACTATTGAGAAGTAATTCCAAGCAAAATAAATCCTGAAATCCAGCGTTCACAATGGATTTCAGGATTTATAGATATAAACTCCCGGGACTTCTGGTCAAATATATAGGCAGAACGGTAGATATCATATGAAGATATGTCATTCTTCATACATTGATTTATATCTTGGTCTTTGATATTCCACTTCTGCTTCAATGTATTTTTCATAATCTTTGTATGCTTGTGATGACACTATTTCTTCTTTACTTGTAACATCTAACTTGACCGCTCCTGTTGCAGCCACCTGTATCATTGAGCCATCATCATTTCCTGCAGCAACTAGGATGTAATATTGATCTTCTTCAAGCATTGTATCACCTTCGAGCAGGGTCACCATATTACTTGAGGATGATATTCCACCAATCTTACTAAGTTCTACAGGTGTATTTTTCTTTATTTTCCCCTTTAAATTATCAATAACTGTAATAGAATATGTAGTCATCGGGATTCCAGGGTCAAGGTCTTCAGCCCTGCTATGCACGTTTTTGATTTCTTCATCAATGCGTGCAACAAATACATAATCTCCAAACCCCACTACTTCCATAGGATTTTTTATATTTATAACATTCATGCCGCTTACGTATTGAACTGGTAACTCTTTTTGGGATTTTATTAGAAATTGAGTTGCAAACAATGACATGCATAGCATTATTATGATGATCACTATTTTTGTATTTTTGTTCATCATTACCACCCTTTCTTTAATATAAATTAGATAAGACTAATTTTTTTTAGCTGCTGCATTATAAAAATCCTTATCATCTTAATGTAATGACGTATTTGAATGAAACACCTCGTAGAATATGAGTCCAAATCATGCAATTCTCTTAAAATCATACACTTTTACTTATTAGTATTATAACATAGTAGAACCCCATATTCTATTCATACATATGAGTATTAAGTATTCAATATATATTTTTCCTATAGCATACTTCGATATCATGAAACAATGAGAATACTTTTCTCGATTTTATTAGTCAGAGAAAGGCAGTATTATTCCTACTCCGATAGAATAGGTACGGTGAACCCTACCATAAGTAACGGCGTAAATAATAACCTTTGTATTGTCCTGAATCAGTTTTTATTAGATTTAATACTGATTTCTCAGTGCACTAGATCATAAAAAAAGAAATCGACATTCAGTGCTCATTTAAAGCTATAAATGTGGATTCTCTTTCTGATCTCTTTGTGAAATTACTGTATCCGAACCCCCTAATTCAATTCGTCGGTGAGAGCAAGTAATGTGTATTTTGATTTAGCTGATATCGATAGAATTTAGCCTTCTTAACAACTAATCCACCTTATAATTTTTATCAAACTAAAGGTGGATTTTTATTTTAGCTCATTCTATAGGACACCAACTACAAATTAGTATAGGAACAGTTACTTTGGTATTAACGTAAGCTGTAAAATCTACATTGCATTTTACAGCATTTACACATACAATATTACTATAAGGAGTTGATAGAAATGTCAAATATAAGACCAGTTTCTGATTTAAGAAATTATAACGACGTGTTAAACGCCTGTAGAGAAGATGCTCCTGTTTATCTGACGAAAAAAGGACGTGGTAAATATGTCCTTATGGATATTGAAGATTATGAAAAAATACAAGCTACGTTGAAGCTAATGGCTCATATTGAAGAAGGCGAAAAATTTGCCAGAGAGGACGGGTGGATTTCAATGGAAGATATTGAATCAGCCTTCGGATTATAACTATGTATACTATTCAGTTTTCTCCTGTGGCACAAGAAGATTTGATAAAAATCAAAGTTTATTTAGAGGAAGAATTTGATGTAGGAATAGCTTCTGAAAAGATAAGAGAGCTACTTAAAAGCATCAAACGATTTGAACAGTTACCATTAATGGGTAGACCGCTGATGAATGTCATAGATATTCCAACAGATTACATGTATTTTGTCTTTGAAAAAAATTATGTATTCTATCGTCTGGAAAAAGAAACAGTAAAGATCATCCGCATCATCGATACAAGACAGAATTACATCAACATTCTTTTTGGCGATTGAAAAATACACACGAAATATAACCCTCTTATCAAATCATCCACCTTAAGGTTTTATAACCAAAGGTGGATGATTCATTTCAGCCTGATTATTTCACAGGAATGATACCGGCAAGATCAAAGATCAGTACCGGTAAAATC
>NZ_DAMBTF010000036.1:0-16133 GCF_032054185.1 Proteiniclasticum sp. | reverse complement strand
TAATGCAAAAAGCGACCGATTTCCGTATGGAAATGGTCGCTTTGTCTACAGTCTGGACAGCTGAAAAGATTCAGCTGTCTCCTATTTTTTTCTCTTCTATTTAGATGATATTGTTGACCTTTCGAAATAAATCTTCCAGTTTATCTATTGAAGTAATCCTCTCATTGCACGCGTCACTGTCAAGGCAGAGATAGAATCCGATGGATTTATAGGCATCGGGACCCAGATGCTCTGTCTTGCACACCGGAGAAACAAATGCTACCTCTTCATCACTTCCGATATTGTGACATAATGAGCAGACATTGACGGAGCTGCTTTTCACCTGAGGCAGCCTGCATGCCATTCCGAAAGGCTTTCTGTCGATTTCATAAATCATCATCAGTTTTCTTGTTCCCCCATCAATCCATCCAAGATACACTCTCTTCACATCCTCAGAAAACGAATCAGGAATACGTATTTTCTTGTGTTTTTTGAACAACCTTGCGACAGTATCATTCGTTGGAATCGAAATGCCCAAAACGAATGGTTCCAGTTTCTTTAAGAACTGATCTGCTGATACTGTGTCGATAATTCTATCGATGGAGAGAAGCTCTTTCTGTTCATCGCTGAGCTGAGAAAAAACACCGTATATCTTATCCTGATTATGCGCTCTGGAGGCTATTACAACATTCTTGTCCAGAGAGCTCGTGATTGCACTGCTCACCTCGAATACCCGTTTCTTAATATAATTGAATCTGTATTTTTCAATAAATGGTTCCATCTTACTATCTACCTCTTTTCCTGTGTCTGTGTTCTAGTGAATTCCGACCCTATCGGAGTATCGGATGAACATATCTCCTTCGTCTCTTTGTTGCTGTTCCATACTGGATTGCGTTTACCGGGCACCGGTTAATGCACGCAACGCAATGAACACACTGTTCCACAATCCATTCCGGTTTCCCCTCAACCATCTTTATGGCTTTTACCGGACAGATTTCCTGGCATAGGCTGCACGATGTGCAGTTGTCATCAGAATGGAACTTCTTCGTTTTTCGTCCCCTTCTGTATAATGGATAGGCAATACCTGACAGCACACGAGCAGATACTTTAGACGGTTTGTCACCGTTTCCCCTCACCTGGATGGATTTCATGATATATTTCAGTTTGCTTTCAGCACTCTTCAGTGTCTTGGACTGCTCAGTCTGATCCGATAAATTATAGCCGAAAATAAAATTATCCATCATAGGGAGTGAATAGACTGCGGACAGTATCAGTCCTTTATCACTTAGTATTCTTTTCAGCATCCGATCCGCTCCGCCAATACTTCCGCCGCACGTCATGACTGAAAAAATAAACGGACTGCCGCTACATCGGACGCTCAGCCTTCTGATAAAATCTTCCACTATTGAAGGTATCCCATAATAATAGACTGGCATGACAAATCCGATAATCTCCTCATCTTTCAGTGTATAGAAAAATCTCTGCTCTGAAACAGCCTTGCTGATATCGATGATTTCATGATCAAGTTCTTCATTTACCTTCTTTGCGGCATATAATGAATTACCTGTTCCTGAAAAATAAAAAATCATAAAAGCACCCCTTTCTATATTCAATCATATCAGTTTAGTCCGTGAATTCAAGAAAATATCGCGAATGGAATCTCATTTAATATTTCTCTAGCTACCCGATATCTTTTGTCTGGTCTCACCTTTATCGATTCCCATCTAAAATGATCAGACGATAGCGTATCCAGGCGTACAACAGCAGTTATATAGGATAAAATACAGGAGGTTAAATTCAAAACTAACTTCCGCTTTAAACAGAAAGCTTAAATAACGCTGAAAGTGTAAGAGTTACTTCCGGTTTGGAAGTTGTATTTTACACTTTTTGTTTGATTTGCACCAGATTCTCTGGTATTCTTACATCATTGTTTGCATTGGATTTATTTTATTTCGCAGGAAATAGGCCCTCAGGAATTTGTTTGTAAGACTAACTTCCGGTTGGCAGGGTTCAGTATAAGCAATCCGACCCCCATTTTTTATTGCTTAAAGATGGATGGGTTTCTTGTAACCAAGTCGGGATGAATTCGCTGTAGACCGAGCAGTTCCAGTGTTATTGATGGCATCAGGAACTCTGCCAGGTCGTACGGCGTTTTCTCGTTTATGGACTCCCTTTTGATGCTGTTGATGTGGTTGATAATAGTTTGTCTGTAGTCCTGTTTATAAGACTAACTTCCACTTCATCATTATTCTTTCTCCTAATCGGAAGTTACTTTTACAATTAAGGATAAAATACAGGACACTCAATATTTGAGTTATAATGTTGACAAAATTCATTTTATCCCTTATATTTAATATTGTATTTATATTTGACCAAAATAGTCGGATTACGATGATGAGAAGAGTAAGTCTTTTGCAAGTCTATACAGAGAGAAAATCCATTGCTGAGAGGATTTTTAGATGGAAACAGACCGAAGTGCATCTCTGAGTACTGGATCGAAATAATAGTAGACTCCAGCGGGAATGCCCGTTATAGCATTGAGGTATGTCGGTACCAATTAGAGTTTTCCTGTATTAAGATACAGGTTAACAGAGTGGAAACGTGGAAGTTTACTTCTGCCTCTGTATTGGAGGCAGAAGTTTTTGTTTTTCTGGCCAAAAAACAGAAACATCCTTATCTGGTAAATCATGGCAATTTAATGGTCTTATAATACTAAATCAGGAGGTAATAAAATGAATATTTTCTATACTTTACTCGTACTTGCAGTCGCGGCAGCAATAATTTTTGGGCTTTCCTATATGCAGAAAAAGCATATGAGCTTTACCAAACGTGTTCTGACCGCTTTAGTATTAGGTATACTGTTCGGTGGAGCCCTTCAGCTCGTATTCGGATCCGGGTCAGATGTTATTACAACATCTAACACCTGGCTGAACATCATCGGTTCCGGTTATGTCAGGCTGCTCAATATGATTGTCATCCCGCTTGTGTTCGTTGCCATTACTACCAGCATAGTCAATCAGGATGCCTCTGCACTTCGAAAGAGCGCATTTTCAATCATCGCAGTTCTGATTCTCACAACAGCCATCTCCGCTGGACTTGGCGCAGCTGTATCTGGAGCTTTCGGACTGGATTCCAGTGAACTCCTTTCGGGTCAGGCGGAAACTGCAAGAGGTGAAGCACTCGAAGAGTCTCTTACAGAATTCCAGTCAAAGCCTATACCTGAACAGATTACTGAAATCATTCCAAGAAACATTTTCTATGCGATGAGTGGTCAGGGATCATCTTCTACACTTTCAGTAGTATTCTTCGCCGCATTTATCGGTATCGCAACCATCGGATTACGACGTAAGAAACCAGAAAGCGCAGAAGCCTTCAAGAGCTTCCTCAATATGCTTCATGATGTAGTTATGAGAATGGTGACCATGGTGCTGAGATTTACCCCATATGGTGTATTTGCTCTTCTTGCACGGTTTGTTTCGACATCGAATTTCACAGAAATATCAAGACTGTTTGAATTCGTACTTGCATCTTATGTTGCAATCATCATCATGTTCATCATTCACCTTGTCATTCTTACACTGAACAAATTGAGCCCGGTAAAATATCTGAAGAAAGCCAGTATTCCTCTATCCTTCGCTTTTTCATCAAGATCAAGTGCAGGTACGCTTCCACTTAATGTTGAAACTCAGACTGAAAAATTCGGAGTTTCTAGTGGTATTGCAAACTTATCTGCATCACTGGGTACAAGTATCGGACAGAACGGATGTGCTGGAATATATCCTGCCATGCTTGCAGTAATGATTGCAGTGGGTACTGGTGTACCAATGGATGTTACATTCTTCATCAAGCTGATCGTCATAACAGCAATCAGTTCTTTCGGTATCGCAGGAGTCGGCGGTGGAGCGACATTTGCAGCACTAACCGTACTCTCATCCATGGGTCTTCCAGTAGGTCTTGTTGGATTGCTTATTGCAATTGAACCGCTGATCGATATGGCAAGAACAGCACTGAATGTATCAGGTTCAATGCTTGCAGGACTTGTCACCGCAAAAAGACTTGGAGAAATCGATATGGATATCTACAATAAAGACTTCCAGGAGACTGAGGAAGCCGTTTAAGAAAAACTTTCAATTAGGTCCTTATGGTTCATCAGATGTGAACCATAGGGGCTTTTTTAGTGATTCAGCCCCTATTTCGTGATAAAATCAGGTTGTAATATTTATAGATGAGGTGAAGAAACAGATGACAAAAACAATATTTCTGGTTGATATGAATGCTTTCTTCATCACATGTGAAATGAAGAGAACACCTAGTCTCAAAGGCAATCCGGCAGCTGTTGCCGGTGATCCGGAACGAAGGTCAGGGATTATTCTTGCGGCAAACTATGAAGCCAGAGCACTGGGTATAAAGACTACGATGACCGTCCAGCAGGCTTTAAGGCTCTGTCCTGGACTTATTCTGGTACCACCCGATCATGCCTATTACAGCCATGTTTCAAGACAGGTGATGCTATATCTCTCCAGATATTCACCCGTTATCGAACAGAACAGTATTGATGAAGCCTGGATGGATATGACTGGCACCGAAAATCTTTTCGGTAGTGCACCTGAAGCAGCTAAAAAAATCATGCAGGGTTTGATAGAAGAACTGGATCTGTGGTGTTCCATAGGTATTTCCAGCAACAAGTTTCTGGCTAAAATGGCATCAGAAATGAAAAAACCTCTGGGCATAACTGAACTTCAGATTAAAGATGTACCGACGAAGCTCTGGCCTTTGCCTGTGGGCTACATGTATGGTGTCGGCATGAAAACGTCTGATGCGCTTAATAAACTTAATATCTTCACTATAGAAGACCTGGCAAAGTCGGACAGACAGAAACTGATGAGACATTTTGGAAAAGCTGCAGTTACCATGTATGATCATGCTCATGGAATAGATCATGATCCCGTAACAGACCGTTCTCCCACCGACATTAAATCTATAGGAAAATCGGTCACTTTAAGCAAGGATATAACAAGGCTTGCAGAAGCCAAATCAGTCCTGCTCAAATTATCAGACGATGTATCCACACGTGCTAGAATGAAACAAAAGAAAGGTCACACAGTACAGATCACTCTGAAATATAGTGATTTCAGGGTGATTACGAGGCAATGTCAGGTTTCCCAGACCAACCTTCCGAAACAGATCTTTCTTGCCGGTTCCGCCTTACTTGATGAGTGCTGGAATCCCAAGAAACCCATCCGTCTCATAGGTATCGCCTTAACCGACTTTGAGGACAGCGATACAGGAAAACAGCTTTCTCTTTTTGATATCGATAAATCAGATTTTAAAAATATGGAAACCGACACAGAAATCAGAGATGAAAGACTTCAGCAGGCTGTTGATCTGATTCGGAACAAGTTCGGAAAAAACATTGTCTCTCGAGCATCGCTCATGAAAGAGAATGCAGCAACTGAAGAGAATAAGGACAAATAAACAGACGTCACATGAGTGTGACGTCTGTTATTATTAGTGTGCTAAGTTAAGCTTCTTTCTTTCTGTATACCAGAAGTGCAGCACCGGCTGTCATTCCAGCTGTCAGAAGGTATGGGAATGATGCTGGGATACCAGTATCAGGTGCAGTAGTTTCTTCCAGATCAACTTCCTGAAGTGTAAAGTTTTCAGGTACTAGGACTGTGTCGATGACATGAATGACTCCATTAGTAGCCTCGATATCAACGGTTGTGATTGCTGAATCATTTACTTTTGGGTCTCCAGACAGGTCAAACTTCACTTTCTCACCATTTAATGTGTCTGCTTCCAGTCCATCAGATAGATCAGTTGACATTACTTTACCAGATACAACATGGTAGGTCAGTACCTTAGCCAGGTCAGGCTGTGCCAGAAGTTCCTCTGCTGTAATATCCAGTGCTTCCAGCAGTTTTTCAAATGCTGCATTTGTAGGAGCAAAAACTGTAAATGGTCCTTCACCCTGGAGTGCACCAACTAAGTCAGCTTTCTGAAGTGCACTAACGAGTATACTGAAATCAGAGTTTCCAACAGCTATATCCACGATATCATCGGTAGGTGCAGTAGCAAATACAGGGATGCTTAGTGATAACAGCATAACAGCCAGGAACCCGCTCATTTTTTTCAACATTTTTTTCATTTTTCGACATCTCCTTTTGTGATATTAAATTTGATATAATTTGTTCTTGAAGTTATAATAGCATCAAGCAATAAACGTGTCACAGAATGTTGTATTTTTGGAATTTATTATCACAATGTGTGTTTATCTGATTAATTGGAGGTGGTTATCACGAAACGAAATTTATTATTCACAATATTGATTTCTGTAACCATTCTGCAGTTATCATTATGGATATTCAAGGTGAATGAAAACAAGGCTATGGACAGTTCTCAGGACTATTATGAGGAGCTCTCTTCTCAAAATAAAACTGACACCATACCATCATTAAATGAGCCCAGTAGTACTGTTCCAATAGAAGAAACTCAGATAAAATCGGTCTTTCCAGATAATGATTTCATTTATACCGCTAATCCAGCCAGCACTTTCTATGCGATAAATCAGGATTACGTGGGCTGGATCAAGGTAGCCAATACAAAAATTGATTATCCTGTGGTACGCGGAAATGACAATGAAGAGTACCTGGACAAGAACTTCAAAAAAGAGAAGGATGTTCTAGGTTCGATCTTCATGGATTACAGAAATCTGGGAATGGGACTGGACAGACACACAGTAATCTATGGGCATTTTACAGAAAGAGGTCTTATGTTTGGTGATCTGGACAAGTTTGCAGACAGGAAATTTGCAGAAGAAAACAGTGTCTTTACATTCTCTACACCACAGGGTGAAAAGACTTACAAAGTCTTTTCTGTCCATATTTCTCCGTCAGAGGGACCCTACCTTGATACACAGTTTAACAACACAACATATGGAGAGTTCCAGAATATGCTTAAGGAGTCTTCAATCTTTGATCTGGAAACTGAACCCAGCGACAAGTTAAGCATTATCACTCTCGTAACCTGTAATTACGCTATGGAAGATGGAAGACTTTTCCTCCACGCCATAGAAATCACAAATTAATTTGTTCGAATTTGCGCAGTTCATATGAAGAACTGTGCATTTTTATTCCTTCGCTTAATCTTCTGTTTTTTGATATTATAGAGTGAGATAATACATAATGTGATTAAAAAGAATTTTTTTCGGTGACCGAAGGAAAAATAATTGAATTGATGGGATGATAAATTTATGCAGACAGCAGGAACTACTTTAAGAAATATGAATATCAGATATTCCTTCCTACACGGCGGATACTGGATGGTTTTTGGCGCCACATATAATTTTGTGACGGTGTATCTTCTTTCCAAAAACTTTGCAAGTGACGAGATAGGTATAATACTCGCGTCAACCAACATTTTCTCGGCATTGCTGCAGCCATTAGTTGCGGGATTTGCAGACAGATCTAAAAAGGACTCCCTTCGAGCAATCACTTCACTTATGCTTTTCGTCTGCCTTTCTATATCTGTGATCATGACTTTCGCACCTGAAATTATGGTCATAACAGCCCTTCTCTATTTTCTGCTTCTTACAGTTATGCTCACGATTCACCCTCTGATTAATGCACTTGGGATTAACTATATCAATAAAGGTCTTGCTCTGAATTTTGGCGCTGCACGTGGAATGGGTTCCTTGACCTACGCAATCATGTCACTGACTCTTGGTGTAGCCGTTGATCGTAAAGGCACCGATATTCTCCCATTTGTTTTTGCCGCACTATTTGGTCTTACATTTCTCTTCGCCATTATTTTCAGGTTAAAGAGCGATGAAATGCTTCCAGAAGAACGCCATGATCAAATGGATATCCAAACTCATAAGGGAAACTCTTCCGATGAACCTGATCATCTCTCATTATTCGGTTTCGTCGCCAAGTACAAAAAGTTCACCGCATACCTCATGGGTATCATTCTGATTTTTATATGTTTCAACATCATAAACATCTATATGATCAAGATTGTAGAAAATGTAGGTGGAAATGAAACATCCATGGGAACAGCGTTTGCCATTGCCGCTGTACTTGAACTCCCTGTGATGCTTACCTTCTCAAAACTGATTCGCCGATATGATATAGGAATGATGCTGAAATTTTCTGCAATGATATTTACATTGAAAACCTTTGTTACACTTGTCTCCACCAATATGTTTATGATCTACGTCGCACAAGGACTGCAGATGCTTTCATATGCCATATTCATTCCTGGGTCAATATATTATGTCAATCAGGTACTTGAACGCAAAGACATGATCAAAGGCCAGGCATTTACCACAGCTGCTACGACATTAGGTGGTGTCGGTGGAAGTCTGATTGGCGGATGGTTACTCACATTTACTTCTGTCGCAAACACTCTGCTGTTTGGCCTCACTTTATCTGCACTGGGTTTAGTTGTGATGTTCTTCAGTATCGAGACGCGTAAAATCAATGGACATTCTTATTAGGGGTTTTGGTTATCTGTTTCATTTGATGAATAACTGTTCTGCTCCTGCCTATACCGCTCTTGATTTAATCTATAGAAGTGCTATTATGAGAATTGAGATATTAATAATATTGTTTAGTAAACCAAAGGAATATAACAATGCAGGGCACATTGTTATACAAATTGCTAATAATTTGTTAAATAGTATTAATAATTTCTACACATTGAGAACAGCTGTACCCTGTACGCCGACTCAAATTATAATATAACCTAAAGGAGATCAAAATATGAAAAAGACATTAACTGTTCTAATCATTTCTGCCATGACTGTACTATTTGCGGTTGGTTGCACAACAGAAGATCCAGCTCCAGAAACACCAGCTGAAACACCAGTTGAAACACCTGCAGAGACTCCTGCTGAAACACCTGCAGAAGCTCCATCCGAAGTTGCTGTGACATCACTGCTTGAAAGCAGAGAACTTTCTGCTGATGAACAGAGTTCACTTGAAAAAGTGGTAAAATTCATGAGAACTGTAGATGATACTGTTCAAGTTGCACTTTTCGAAATGACTGAAGCTGATGGCGGATTCAACATGGAATTTGTTGTGAAGAACAACTTTGCAGATACTACCGTTGTTGAAGAAGGTACAATAATTGCTGTAACAAACCAGAAAGAAGAAGTAATCGAAATTCCAGTTCCTATGGACCTTGAAATCGAAGCTGGTTCAGCAGTTCTTTTCGAAACAAAAGTTGAAACAGAATTACTTAAAGCAAGAAACGACATCTACTTTATCGAATTCAAGGCTGAAGATACAGCTGAATAATTTGCATAACAAAAACCTGGAATTAGGTTCGAGTGATCTCGATACCTGATCCCAGGTTTTTTATTGTTAAATTTAACTTGAGCTATTCACCCATTTCGATTTGCCTTGTTACGTCAGCCTACTTTAGAAAAGATTGTCCTGATTATGATGGAAAAGAGGAAACTTTCGTTCCCCCCTAAAAATCTGAACTGGTCATAGGTAAAAGTATCGTAAAGGTTGAGCCCTTCCCTACTTCTGATTCAAGATCGATGGTTCCACCCATAGACAGTACAATATGTTTCACAATTGCCAGTCCAAGTCCAGTCCCTCCCATAGCCCTGTCACGCGCTTTATCCACTCGATAGAATCTCTCAAATACCCGATTGAGATGCTTCTCTGGTATTCCGATCCCCGTGTCCTGAATGATCAGCCTGAGCTCGTCTTTGTATCTGTCTAGCTGGATATTCACTTCTCCGTTTTCTCTTGTGTACTTAATTGCGTTATCAACCAGATTTAGCACCAGCTGTTTGTAATTATCGATATCTCCCTTTATGATGAACTGCTCAGTCTGTTTCAAATTGAGTCTTATGTTCTTTGATTCAGCTTTCGGTGCAAGGAGGTTGTAGATTTTTTCTGTTTCTCTACCTACATCAATCTCTTCATGCTTAACGGTTTTAGTCTGCTCAATGCTTGATAAAGTCAGAATATCATTAATCAGTCGAGTGAGTCTTTCACTTTCCTCATTTATGATATCAAGGAACTTATTCCTCGTTTCCTCATCTTTAACAAATTTGAGTGTTTCTGAAAAGCCCTTAATAGAAGTTAAAGGTGTTTTGAGTTCATGAGAGACATTGGCTACAAACTGACTTCTCATTTTTTCAAGTTTTTTTAGATCGGTGATATCCTCAAGTACGACTACCGTTCCCACTTTCGCCACTCTTTCGCCATAAATCTCAGCTGATTTGATGCGGATATCTCTTACCATCGGCTTTCGGATTCTCACTTCGATTACATCTTCTTCCGACTCAAGGGTGAATATAAGATCCCTCAGTTCCTTGATATCATAAATATTCTTGCCGATCACATCACCGAAGATACCAAAAAGCTCCTTGCAGAATGGATTGATCATGATAATCTGATCCTGAGTGTCATATGCGAATACACCTGAATTCATACTTTTCAGTATAGCCTCCAGCCGATTCTGCTTTTCCTGGTTTTCTATAAACGTATTCTCAAGCCGCTCAGCCATATTATTGAAGTTAGATCCAAGTTTTCCCAGTTCCGCATCCGGCCGTACGGTCACTCTTCTTGTATATTCTCCATTTGCAATACGTTCTGTAGCAAATGTCATCTCCGTTATGGGTTCAAGGAGATAGTTGGATATCCGCTGTGCCAGGAAATATGACAGCAGGATGACCATGATAAAGGCGGCCAGCATGTATCTTGTAAACTGGTGACCTAAATCAAGTGAGCCCGCCTCCATAGAGCTTCGAAGAAATCTCCCGTCTGGCAGAATCGTTGCATGATACACCATCTGAATACCCAGTGTCTCTGATACCCTGACATCAGAACCGCTTCCAAAAGAAAATGCTTCCTGTATCTCTTTTCTGAAAAGGTGGTTTTCATAGACTTCCTGTTCGGATGTATCAAAGAGCACATTTCCTCTTGCATCGATGAGGGTGATTCTAAATGTATCATCAGCGCTGCTTAGAAGAATCTCCGGGTCTATACCGCTGGTTTCCATATAATTCATGATCATCTCATTGTTCGATCTGAGCTTATCCCTAACAAGTTCCAGTTTCTGCAGGTTGGAAATGATCAGAAATGCTGAGGTCAAAAAAAACATCGCCCCTAGGATACTTGCTAAGAATGTGATGATAATCCGTCTGCTCATAATTCCAGATCGTTGAACCGGTATCCGATTCCCCTCACTGTTTCGATAAACGTCGGATTCTTATCGTCATCTTCAAGTTTCTGCCGCAGGTGCCGGATGTGCACATCAACAGTTCTGGTCTCTCCCACATATTCATATCCCCAGATTTTATCAAGAAGCAGATCTCTTTTCAGCACTCTTCCTCTATTCTTTATGAGTATATCAAGCAGTTCATATTCTTTTAGTGTAAGATCTACCTTGATATTATTCTTCGTGACAAGATGCTTGTCATAATCAATCACCACATCAGAAAAAGCAAATGTAGCAGCATCCTCTGTATCAGGACCTGTTCTTCTTAGAACCGCTTTTATCCTTGCCAGCAGTTCTCGTACAGAAAACGGTTTGGTGATATAGTCGTCAGCGCCCAGTTCTAGACCAAGAATTTTATCGATTTCCTCAGATTTCGCTGTAAGCATAATGATGGGAATAGACTTCGTTGATTCATCTTTTCTGAGATTTCTGCAGACGTCAAGACCATCCATCACCGGCAGCATAACATCGAGCAGTATGAGAAGCGGTTTTTCCTGCTTAGCCAGCTTGATTCCATCAGTCCCGTTATACGCTTCAATCGCATCATAACCGGCATTCTCTAGATTATAACGGATAAGCTCAACAATATGTTCTTCATCATCTATAATCAATATCTTATCTTTACTCATTTTATCCTCCATAATAACATTTATATAATACAATTTAACCACAAAGACAAATCCAATACAATTGAATAACACCCAATTTACCTAGAATTAACGCTTCATCAGATCTAGGCACATTAATCCTTATAACCTTCAAGGATACAAAAAGTGCTGCGAAGCTTTTACACCTGCAGCACTAACTCATTAAACCAATTATTGATGTTTTCCTTTTCTGGAATCCGTCACCTTATCGTTACCCATCAGATTTTTGATTTCTGTCAGGAAAGTATTGATGTCCTTAAATTGCCTATAGACCGAAGCAAATCTGACATAGGCTACCTCATCAACTTCTTTAAGTCGATCCATAACCATCTCACCTATTTCCTCCGATGAGATTTCTGAAATCATACTGTTGGAAATGTTTCTTTCGATATCCGATGCGATTTCTTCGATCTGAAATCTTGAAACAGGTCTTTTCTGGCATGCCCGAATAAGACCTACGATAATTTTATTCTTATCGAAGTTCTCTCTACTATCATCTTTTTTGACAACAAGGATCGGGATATCCTCCACTTTTTCAAATGTGGTATAACGCTTGCCGCAGGACAGACATTCACGTCTGCGTCTTATGGCAGAATTATCTTCGATTGCCCTTGAATCAATGACCTTACTTTCCGAGAAATTACAAAAGGGGCATTTCATGGGCTACACCTCAATTACTTATTATATCTGTTTCTCAGGAATGCCGGAATTTCCAGCTGATCGTCCGCTGATTCTTCTTCCTTCCTGACAACTTCAGCTTCCTGTTTTACTTCTTCTTTAACTTCCTGCTTCTTTTCTTCTTTACCGTAAACCTTAACTTCATCAAATCCAGTTGCAATAACCGTAATCTTGATTTCATCCTTCAGTTTAGGATCAATTACAGCACCAAATATGATATTGGCTTCTGAATCAGCTGCCTCTTTAACAACTTCAGCAGCTTCATTGATCTCAAGCAGGGAGAGATCTTCTCCACCCGTTACATTAAGAAGTATACCTGTTGCACCATCGATTTTCGTCTCGAGAAGTGGTGAAGATATAGCCTGTCTGACAGCATCCACTGCCTTGTTTTCGCCTTTTCCGTAACCGACGCCCATATGAGCAAGACCCTTGTTAAGCATGATGGTTCTGACATCATTAAAGTCAAGATTAACAAGACCATTCTCAGTAATCAGATCAGTGATCCCTTGAACACCCTGTCTCAGTACATCATCTGCCTTATTGAAGGCTTCCTTGAATGTTGTTCTTTTATCGACGATCATAAGAAGCCTCTCGTTTGGTATCGTAACCAGCGAATCGACTCTTTCCTTTAATTTCTGGATCCCGATATCGGCATTCTTCATTCTGGTCTTTCCTTCAAAGTTAAAAGGCTTTGTGACCACACCGACAGTCAGTATACCCATGGATCTTGCGATATCGGCAACTACAGGAGTAGCTCCAGTACCTGTTCCTCCGCCCATGCCTGCTGTGATGAAGACCATATCAGCGCCCTTTAGAGCAGCCATGATCTCTTCTTTGGACTCTTCTGCTGCTTTTTCTCCGATTTCAGGATTCGCGCCTGCACCCAGTCCTTTAGTCAGTTTTTCTCCGATCTGAATCTTGTGTGTTGCATTGGACTGCAGCAGCGCCTGTTTATCTGTATTGATAGAGATAAAATCAACATCTCCTAATCCTTCTGTAATCATTCTATTGACAGCATTGTTTCCTCCGCCACCACAACCTACTACCTTAATTTCTGCCGGGCCTTGAATTTCAAAATCAAAATCTAACACGATTTTTCCCCCTTATTTATTCATAAACTTATTTTTCAAATTAATGAACCATATGCGTATCTTCTCGATAATACCTGTTGCGCTCAGATAATCATCATCTTCATCGTCCTGATGTTCATTATCCTTGTCTGGTTTTGCTTCAAACTGGTTCTGATATTTTCTGAAAAAATCTTCATCACTTATAGTTCCTGCGTCTGGACTGTGTTCTTCATTATCAGCTTTTACGATCTCGTCGATCGTGCCTTTACAATGAATTGCACTCTGCAGATGATAGATCAGTCCACCTGATTGGATGTTGAAGACACTATCATCCCTTATTATATCAGATGTCACAAAATTTGTAGACTGATTAATCGCAGATTTATACATTTTATTGATATTTTTAAATCCGCACAGACCACCACCATAAATGATCACTTTTTTAATCTGCTCATCATGGGCATACTTTGTGCTGAATTTTTCTACGAATGACATAATTTCTTCGACTCTTGCTTTGATGATCTCTTCAATGAGCGAGTACTTTTCCTCATCCAGAGTAAGCTCATCTTTAGCGTAACCTTTCTTGATTTCCTCGGCTTCCAGCAGGGAGGTCTTCATCACGATGGCAATATCTCTTGTAATACTTTTCCCGCCGAGGTTAAAAATCTCTGAATCCATAATTCGATTATCTTTGAGCAGTGTTGCACGAGTGGTGTTTGCACCCGTATCAACCAGGATGGCTCCATTTTTCCAGTCTCTGCTGGTGAGCAGAAGACTAGCGGCAGCGACGCTTCCAAGACCTGTACCAGATACTTTCAGCTTGGCCCCTGCCATTGCATCATACAGGGATTCCACATATTCTTTCTTTGCTGTTACAAGCTGTCCCTGGATTTCAAGATTTCTGCCTTTTACTCCAACTGGATCACGATAAGCTGTCTCATCGACAAAATATCTCGTGATCACAATATCAACAATCTCTTCGTCAGGTGGTAAGGATATAAGCTGTGCTCCATCTAACGCCTTATCGATTTCATACTGAGTGACGGATCCTCCTAAAACGGCTGCATGTCCCTCGGTATCAATAAGTCGTACAAATTCAGGCTGTAAACATACAAATGCAGACTTAATGTTTCTTGAAATTTTGATTTCAAGTTTGCTAACCACTTTTTTTATTGCACTGCTTAGTGCTTTAATGTCAGTAATTCCATTTTTGTCCGTTCCTTGGGATTCGACAACGGATCCGTACATAAGGGTATTGTCCTGTACAGATAGAGCAGATGCTTTAATGTAATGCGTTCCGATATCAAGCCCAATTATAAAGTTGTCCGTTTGCACTGTAGAATACCTCCTAAAAAATATATAATTCAATTATACATTTTATTCTTACATAATTAAAACAAAATTCAAGTAATTAATAAATAATTTCACATAATTCATCCAATTCTGCCATTTTACACATTCCGACTAGCCTAATATACTGTCGGATGTGGAACTCGATACTTCAGTAACCATATTCACTGAAATAAAAGCTTTCGGATCGACTTTTCGAATGAAGATTTTAAGTTTGATGAAATCGCGCCTTGTTAGAATCGTAAGGATGATTTCCGTATCAAGACCGGTAAATCCACCTCTTCCTCTAAGAAGAGTTGCTCCTTTCTTCATGTCATTAATGATATATTTCATAATCACATCACGGTGTTCAGTTATGATCATCACCTCGCGTCTGTATGTGATACCATCGATAACCCTGTTTATGATTTCCCCCGTAAGATATACAGATAGAAGCTGATATAAACCGATCTCCACTCCAAAAATGAAAAGCGAAAAAACCGTAACGACAATGTCTGTTGCGACAATACAGTTAACCTGGTCAAGAAAGGTATACTTAGAAAGGATTTTCCCGATAAGGCTGGTTCCACCTATGGATGCATTTCTATTGAGAATAAACCCAACCCCTACACCCATAAGTGCACTTCCAAAAATTGATGAAAGCATGAGATCATCTGTAAGGGGTCCAAAATAAAGATATTTTTCCATAATGAAAACAACAAACGAGAGACCCAGGGATGAAAAAAGCGTTTTCGCCCCAAAACTCGTTCCCAATATTGCAAATGCTGTAATAAACAGAATTCCATTGATGAGAATCATCAGAAGACCTGTGTTGATATCAGTCAGATGATTGATAACAAGGGCGATGCCCTGAGCACCACCAGCGGCGAGTCGATTGGGTGTAAAAATATACACGATCGATGTCGCGGTAAGAACAATTCCGATAAAAATAAGAATGTAATCTGCAAGAACCGTTTTTCTGATAAGCTTTGTGCCTTTTTTCAATTTCTACCCCTATTCTCGAGACCTAAATATGTCTCATGAGTCTTTATTCATATCTAATATAACGCTTTTCTGTAAACATTTCCATACCGGAAGTGACAAACACCGGAATTTTATCTATATATCTTCTATTGCCTAATGTCAAATTTAAATGCAACAAAAATAAAAACAGCTGAAACATAGTAAT
>NZ_DAMBTF010000035.1:0-17594 GCF_032054185.1 Proteiniclasticum sp. | reverse complement strand
ATTACAAATATGGGGACCTCTGATTATTTTTTTCCTACAGTAAATTGACACTATCAGTCCCAATCAATAGTTATGCATCTAAAGAGTTAATTGCTATAATATAGGAAATACAGAAATTTAGGAAAGGAGGAGCCCATGAGAATCGGAATCATCGATATAGGCTCTAACTCCATGAGACTTGTCGTATACGAAGTGAAGGACAAAAGTTATGTCGTAGTAGGACAAGTCCGACAATCTGCAAGGCTGGGCCAGAATATGGAAAACGGCAATCTCGATAGAGGCAGAATAGAATACGGTATCAAAGTACTTCATCATTTTAAGGAATACATGGATTCGAAAGAGGTGGATGAGGTCATAGCCGTCGCGACTGAAGCCATAAGGAAAGCCAAAAATAAGGAAGAATTCCTGACCCGCGCAAAATCGGCACTTGGTAAGGATATCCGCATCCTATCCGGTGAGGAAGAAGCATTCTATGACTATTATGCCACGGTCAATACCATTGATCTCGACAAGTGCCTTATGGTTGACATCGGCGGGAGCAGCACTGAAATTGCACTCATTGAAGATAAGATTATTCAGGAATCCATATCCATCCCTTTCGGCAGTATTGTTCTGACCGAAAAGTTCAACCTCAAAAACAATGAAAAGGAAGAACAGAATCTTCATAATTATCTCAGACAGTCCTTCAGAAAAATCAGCTGGCTGAAAAACGCCAGAGGTTATCCTATTGTCGGTATAGGAGGTTCCATAAGAACCTTGGGTAAAATCGACCGTTTCAGAAAAGACAATGCCATGTTCATCTCACACAATTACAGCATGGATCAGAAAGATGTTTCGGAAATATACGAACTGGTACGGGATTATCATAAAGGTGTGGTTAAGAGAATCTACGGACTCAGCAAAGATCGCGAAGATATTTTTATCGGATCTCTGGCGACGATGAATATCCTCATGAGATACCAGAACTCGAAAAAACTTTTCGTATCCAATGCAGGCATAAGAGACGGTCTGCTATTTGAATATCTTTTAGGCAGAAATAAAAGGGTGCGTGATGTTCTTGAATTCTCTTTGGACAACATCATCTCAAACCATATGTATAAAGGGTATGAAGGTAAAGATCTCTTTAAACTTGTAAGTGCCATGTACAGTGCACTCTGCAAATCATATCCTTATCTTATCGGCAACGGCAAAGTACTGAAAACCGCAACTTATCTTTATGATATCGGCACAAACATCAATTACTTCCAGAGAGACCGGAATACCTTCTACAGCATCCTCAATGCGCCGATAAACGGACTGAGTCAGAAACAGATCCTCATGGCCGCATCATGCGCGTCGGTCTTTTCGGCAAATGATCTCCTGAAGGAGTTTTTCAATAAAAAAATCCTCTCTTCCAGGGATATGAAAATCATAGAAATGCTCGGAATACTGATCAAGATTGCTGAATCATTGAATCATGGTGTCTCGGACAATACTCAGATCAGATCCATATCGCTGACTGATTCGACGATGGTTATGGAGGTGAGATCAAAATCTGACCCTCTGTTCAAGCTGGAAGAGCTGAAGAACTATCAGTCCAGATTTAAATATCTCTATAAACTGAATCTTGATGTTCGATTTGTATAATGAGCTGATTAATATGCACCATGAAGTTCCCTTAATTCATCAAAAGGACTCCGGCAATGCCGGAGTCCTTTAAAGTGAGGTATATGAGTCTGCTCATAAAATGAATATATTCAGTTAGGCCCTGCAGATGATTATCCGATAAGTCTGTCCAAGAGACCTGTTGTAGAAAGCAGAATGATGAATACAAGAACTGGTACTACAAACTTGATCAGCACGATCCAGAGCTTCTCTGTCTTGAATGCGCTGCCAAGCTTAATTTCCTTAACTGCATTTGGTACTCCCCAGATAAATCCGATGAAGATTGCGCCCATCAGACCACCTAGTGGTAGCAGATAATAGGATGTCAGTACATCAAGGAAGTCAAATATTCCGTAGCTGTTTCCATCGATCCAAGGAATCAGGAATCCGCTCCATGCACCCATTGAAAGTGAAGCTCCGATACCGATGATAAACATCAGAACAGTAAAGAATATTGTAGCGAACTTTCTGCTCCACTTGAACTGATCTATTCCGAATGCAACCGTAACTTCCATCAGCGAGATGGATGATGAGAGGGCTGCAAAGAATACAAGCAGGAAGAACAGCGCTGAGAAAAGCACGCCTAGCGGCATTTCTTCAAATACTGCTGGTAGGGTGATGAACATAAGTCCGGGACCCTGACCAGGCTGGAAGCTGAATGCAAACACAGCTGGTAGTATAGCAAAACCGGCTAGTATAGCGACCAGTGAGTCTAGAGCTGGAATAATGAACGCATCCTTTTCCAGATCTTCTTCTTTGTTCAGGTAACTTCCGTAAGTCACCATGATACCCATACCAAGGCTCAGTGAGAAGAATACCTGTCCAAGTGCTGCAATGACAACTTTAATCGTTATCTTGGAAAAATCAGGCTGGATAAAATATCTGATACCTTCCATAGCGCCGTCTAGTGTAACGGATCTAAATACGATAACAACAAGAAGAATAAACAGTGCAGGCATCATGATTTTTGATGCTTTTTCAATACCGCCTGAAATACCTCTGATAACAATAAGTGCTGTTAAAGCCATAAATATTAGATGATAGATAATTGGTTCTACGGGTGATGCGATAAAGTTTGAGAAATAACCCGCTTTATCCGCTCCAACACCTGTAAATGATGCAACAATATATTTCATTACCCATCCGCCGACTACTGAGTAGTAGGATAGGATCAGAAATCCTGCAAGTACACCAAATCCGCCAATAAAACCAAAGCCTTTCCTGATTTTATTGTATGAACCATATGCATCTGAGTTTGCGTTTCTTCCGATGGTCATTTCGGCAAGCATAAGTGTAAAACCTAATAAAACTACAAGTACGATGTAAACTAATACAAATGCGCCTCCACCATTTTCTCCTGCGAGATACGGAAATTTCCATAAATTTCCAAGTCCGACTGCTGAACCAACGGCAGCCATAAGGAAACCGAATCTTGACGACCAGGTACCTCTGTTTTCTTCCATAATAATTCCCCCTTATTTTTTCCAGGTTTGTGATTTCTTAGATTATATATTGTCATTCAGTCAAGAAACCATCAGCCCTGAAAATTATAGATATCATTATAAGCGGTAAACGAAAACTTTATCAACAGAAATCATAGATATCGAATTACAATTCTCACATTCACAAATAATCATGAATTGTACTGTTAATCTATTAGATTTCCACTGAATTCATTATGAAAAAATGGTACATGAAAAGGTTACCAAATACGTTTTTGTTATCACTATGCACAAATGTTTTACGGTTATATAATATTTAAGTCAATTATTGACGGATTGATTGTTAACTACTTATCAAGGAATTTCTGATTGCATGTATCTATGATGATCTGCAGAGCTTTCAGTCTTGCATATCTTTTGCTGTTTCCATTAATGACATACCATGACGCATCTTCCGTAGATGTCTCACTGATCATATCGTTGATTGCTTCTTCATATTTATTCCATTTCTCTCTGTTACGCCAGTCTTCATCGGTGATTTTCCACACCTTGTTCTCATCTTCCTGTCTGGCTTCAAATCTTTCAAGCTGCTCTTCTTTTGAGATATGGATAAAAAACTTGATGACAATGCCGCCGAAATTGGTCAGTGAGGTTTCAAAATCTCTAATCTCTTTATATGCCCTTTTCACATCTTTATTGGATGCAAATCCCTCAACACGTTCTACCATGAGTCTGCCATACCATGATCGGTCGTAGATGGAGATATGTCCGGTTTTCGGAACTTCTCTCCAGAATCTCCAAAGGTAGTGATGTTTAAATTCAAGATCTGTGGGTGCAGCTGTGGTATTGATTTCGTAACCGGTCGGATCAAGCTGCTGGATCACTCTCTTGATGTTACCGCCTTTACCTGCAGCATCCCAGCCTTCATAGACAAGAACCAGCGGAATCTTTTTCTCATAAAGCATGTACTGAATGTCCCGCATTTCTTTCTGCAGACGGTCAATCTGTTCTCGGTATTCTTCTTTGCTGATATCAAAATCACCTTCATGTTTTTTGAGGATATTCGGGAATTTACCATCGAAAAATCCGTCGTTCCCCTCTTTCTTTGCTTCGGATTTCTTTTTCTCAGCTTCCGCCCTCTTTTCAAGTTTTTCAATGATGACTTCAAGGACTTCATTCACTGTCTCATATCGGTCAGCATACGTGACCTTTATCCAGGATTTCTGATCGTTTTCGATGATCGCTTCCATCTCTTTTCTGTAATCATCATCGTTGTCACGGTCATATTCCTGCGCTTTCCACATAGTCCTCGGATTGTCATACATTTTTCTGATGTGCTTTTTCTGCTTGTCCTCATCGATTTCCACATAAAATTTGATCAGTTCCGAACCGTCATCCATCATAGTTTTTTCGAAACTTCTGATTTCTTCAAGAAGAATCCTGTTTTCCGGATATCTTTCATTTTTGACAGTATTGTTCTTCATCGCAATATAAAGTGAGTACCAGCTTCTATAATAGATATAAATCTCCGAGCTGCTGGGCGTATTGACAAAATACTGCCATAAAAACGGCTTTCTAAGTTCGATTTCTGTAGGGGTATGCGTCGCATAAAATCTGGTGTATCGCGGATCCAGAGATATCAGAAGTTCGTTGGAAATTCTGCCTTTTCCTGAAGCATGTACACCTTCAAAGACAATCATGACAGGCACGCCATAATCCTTCAGTACTCTCTGCAGATATCCAAGCTTTGTGGAAAGTCTGTCTTTGTCCTTCTGATATTTCTTTCTCTTATTTTCTTCCACATGGCACCTCCTCATCGTTATGCATACATTTTACCACAATCTGATCTCTTAGATATTTTCATTCTGTAAAAGAAAAAAACATGATATATTAATTAAAAGATGAAAAGAATATATGGAGGTGTAGTATGGTATCTGTCATTAAGTCTTTCAATGAACTAACACTTAAAGAGCTCTATGATATACTCCAGCTTAGGGTTGAAGTATTCATACTCGAACAGAACTGTCTTTATCAGGATCTTGACGGATATGACGAAAAAGCGGATCATGTGATGATTATGGAAGGTAATGATCTGGCGGCTTATGCACGCATTTTCAGAAGCGGTATCAGATATCCCGCAGCATCTATCGGGCGGGTGATCACCAGTCCGAAATATCGAGGCAAGGGATATGGAGATCTCCTGATGAGCGAATCCATCAGAGGTCTTGTGAAGATGGGAGAAGAGAAGATCATGCTTTCATCCCAAAGCTATGCGGAAGGTTTTTATCGTAAACATGGATTTAAGAGGACAGAAAAAGATCCGTATCTGGAAGACGATATCCCCCATGTGGAAATGGAATATAGAAGAGGTGATTATTGAATGAACGAGAAAAGTTACACTATTGAGAAAAGCGGTAAACCCAAAAGGATCAGACAGTCCTGGAACGAGTATTTCATGAGTATTGCAAAGGTGCTTGCAGAACGGTCATCCTGCGACCGGGCTTATGTCGGTGCTGTCATCGTCAATAAGGACAACAGAATCATCGCAACAGGCTATAACGGAAGCGTAGGCAGCAAAACCCCACAATGTGATGATATCGGCCATGTGATGAGAGACGGCCACTGCATCGCCACTCTGCATGCGGAAATCAACTGCATTGCCTACTGTGCAAGAGAAGGAATATCTTTGAAGGACTCCAAAATATATGTCACCCACTTCCCCTGCCTGAACTGCACCAAGGCGATTATTCAGTCAGGTATAAGAACCATCTGCTATCTTGATGATTATCGTCTGGATGATTATGCTCTTGAGCTTATGAAGGTGAATCATATCGAGACCGTCAAACTGACTATTAAAGAAATAGAAGAACAGGTGTAAAAAATCCCTCAGACAACGTTTCATGTTGTCTGGGGGATCTGACTTACTTGTCGAATACGCCGCCGTTCTTCTTGTTTTTGAATGCTTTTCTCGTCATTCCCTTATTTTTGTCTGGACGTTCAGTATTCTTTGTCTGACTTCCGCTCTGCTTCTTTTCTTCTATGAGTTCTTTCATTCTTTTTATACTCTCTGGTGTCATTGCCATGTTATTCCCTCTTTTCCGGTCCATATTTCTCACAGTTATATTAACTTTACAATTATAGATAAAAAACTGTGAGATTACCAGTTTTATTTTTATCTCTCTTAAGATTCTGATCCATCTGATTTTTTCTCTTTCTTTTCTCTTTTGACAACATCCATCTGCTGACGCAGTTCTTTTTTCATCATATCCATGACTTCACTCTGATCCATCTGTTTATTCTGATATTCTGATGTTGCTACTTTGATCATGACGTTTATATAGGCATAAGCAAGAGCTGTGGTGATAAGCGCAGCTGTGCTTCCTGAGATGAGCCCACCCACAATCGTTCCGGCACCAGGCACGAGCTTTAGGAGGTTCGATACAAGAGCTCTCCCTGTATAGACAGCTCCAGATACACCTGCGGCCGAAGACACCACTGATGTGATCATCCCTCTATTGACCGAAATGCCGAAAATACTTGTAATTTTCGCAATCATAGCCACCTGACTGGATGCAAGTAGAGGCGCATCCGCAAAAGGAATCGGTGTAAAGCCCACCATGAAAGTCTCGGTAATGAATCCCTTTGCCCACTTCTTCGCGTAAGCCGCCTTTTTCATCACATCAACTTTCTGGGCGTTTATAAAAGCCTGTTCTGCACTCTCCGGGATAAAATCAAGTGTGAGATCTACAAGTTCCTGAAGACCGTAGGATGGGATATGATGTCCACTGATCTGAAACGGCTTTGCAATAAGTGAAACAGTTCCTTTGATGTTCATTTTAAGCGATTTGATATATTCTGTCAGAAGATCTGCGTTTTCCTTCTGAAGACTCTGCGTCAGGACGATGATCACAGGAAGTTTTTCAGAGAGCTCACGAATGAATCCTTCTTCGAATGATTCAAGTCGACTGCTTCCGGCGTTGATGCAGTACCAGACCACATGGATTTTTTCTCTCTCCCCAAATTCATTCAGTCTTTTGATTTCATCATTTACTTCCTTTCTCACCTGGCTCTGAACACTCTGATTCAATTCCAGCCCTTTTGTATCATAAAGAGTGATCGGTACTCCTTCTTTCGTAATTTTTTCCAGATGTTTAGTCACTGGTTTTCCGATACCAGTCGCCACCAGATTCTCTCTGAATATATGATTGATTAATGTACTTTTTCCAACACCGGTTTTCCCGACAAGAAGAATATTGATCGGATTCATTGCTTTTACTTCTTCTTCAGTGAGGTGCATGATATCTCTTACAACATTAATTACATCCAATGAGCATGCCTCCTTTTAACAGATTTATTCATCTGTATTGAATTTACTATACCAAAAACAGATTAATATGACGTTAATATTTATTTAGAGTCTCATGAACTAAAAAAGTCTGAACCTGATGATCAGGTTCAGACTATGATTCTGCTTCTTAGTTTAAAAATCTTCTTGCTGTTATAAACTTATGGTACTTCATTGTGCTGATTTCAACAGTTTTACCAGGTCTTGGAGAGTGGATCATATTGCCTCCACCGATATAGATACCTACATGGGAGATGCTTCCGCTTCCGAAGAACACGAGGTCACCTGCCTGAAGGTCGGAATAGGCAACTTTTGTACCTACAGTAGCCTGTGAACGGGATACTCTTGGAAGATTCACGCCAAACTTTCTGTATACATATGAAGTGAAGCCTGAGCAGTCAAAACCGCTTGGTGTTGATCCGCCCCAAACATATGGTGTTCCAAGGAACTGATAAGCGTAATTGAGTACAGCACTTCCTGATGCGTTCGAAGCTGCAGGTGGTTTAGGTGCTGGTGTTGAGGCTGCTGGAGCTGAAGGAGCTGCATTTGAACCGTTGTTTGAACTGTTCTGGGCCTGTTCTGCCGCTCTACGTTCAGCTGCTCTCTGCTCAGCAGCAATTCTTGCCGCTTCTGCTGCCGCTGCTGCTCTTCTTGCTGCTTCTCTCTGATTAAGGATTGTTTTACCCTTTTCAATCAGCGCTACAATCTTTGCATCTGTTGTCTCAGTCACTATGCTGGATCTTACCGCTCTAAGGCTGGATACTGCGCCCTGAATTGCGTCATCTGTACTGGATGCGTTGTTGATGATATCATCATTGTCTCCGATATAGTACAGCTCAGCAAATGCGAGATTATTCAGTATTTTCTTTTCTTCGGTTTCATATTCCTTCAGGAGATTCTCTGCTTCTTTTTTCTTGTTCTCTTCCTGACCTAAACGAGTAAGATTATCGGCTTTCAGTACCTGAACCTCATTCATTGCCTGGTCAAGTTCAGCCTTCTGTCTGTCAAGCTCATCCTTGATGGCCTGTATTTCATCTAATAGCTGCTTATCGATCTTTGCAATCTTGAGTATCGCATCTGTACGTGAAATAAGATCTGCTATACTTTCTGATCCGAGAATGGTATCAATCATACCGGCATTACCCTGTTTGTACATGGCTCTCAGTCTCTCACCATATTCTTCTTCTTTTTGGGTAAGTTTTGCCTGTGTTTCGCTGATTTCAATATTTTTAGCTTCGATCTCAGAATTCAAGCGATCTATATTTTTGTCATTGTCTTCTATTTTTAAAATAATATCTGTGATTTCATCAGCAATACTACCGATTTTAGCTTCTATTTCATGCATTTTACTTAAAATGGCGTCATATTCACTCTTGATTGAGTCAAGTTCCATCTGTTGATGCTCAGTAAGGGGAGTTGCTGAAACTGGAACTGCAGCACCATAGAGTATTGATGTCAAAAGTAGCGCAGCTATTAGTTTGTTCTTAACACTTTTCATCTGAACCTCCTGAAGGATTGGCATCCAACTTATTACAAATCTATTACAGGTTGAATTATAGTTTTAAGTTATGAAGAAGGTATAAAGAGTTCATTAAACATTAAACATTAGTTAAATTAAATACGATTCGTGAACGATTGAAAATTGGGTATTATCCCTATAAACAAGTAACGATGCACCTATTTATTAATTGTTAAATTATGTCAAAACAGTAGGATTTAGATATTCACATAAATATTACAATTACAGACATTGCTTTTAGGGGTAAATACCTGTCTACATCAGCATTCCTTTGCCAACTTCTGCTCTCTAGTGTTATAATCACATCAAAGAAAAGAGGTGATTCTTATCAATAAAATTTTAATTATAGAAGACGAACCTTCAGTACTGGAAGCTATATCGGCTTATCTGCGAAAGGAAGGCTATGAAGTTTACACAGCTGAACGCGGTTATAAAGGACTGGAATATGTAAGTGAGATATCATTTGATCTCATTATTCTGGACCTCATGCTTCCAGATATTTCCGGTGAAGAAATATGCAAGCGAATACGTTCAAAATCGAACACCTATATCTTCATGCTTACAGCAAAGTCAAGTCTTGAAGAGAGAATCAAAGGGCTTGACCTTGGCGCAGATGAATATCTCGTTAAGCCGTTTTCTCCAAGAGAAATTGTCGCAAGAGTGAATGCGCTCTTTAGAAGAATCAAGGATGTTCCCGAAAACAAAAATATTGTGTCTTTCAATAACGGTGATCTGGTTATCGATCATGATAAGAGAGAAGTCAAATTGAAGAATGAAGAAGTGAGCCTTACACCTATCGAATTTGATATCCTCACAATTCTTTCTGCTAATCCGGGTATTGTTCTTTCAAGAGAAACCCTCATTGATAGAGTTCTAGGACCTGATTTTGAAGGTGTAGACAGGACCATAGATGTTCACATCAAAAACATACGTAAAAAGATTGAAGACGATACAAAGAACCCATCCTATATCATCACGGTATTTAAACTCGGTTATAAGTTTGGTGGTGGGCAGTAGTTGAGATCAATTAAATATAAGCTGGCCATAACCATTTCTATCAGTGCCCTGCTTTCT
This sequence comes from Proteiniclasticum sp., assembly GCF_032054185.1. Classification (NCBI taxonomy): domain Bacteria; kingdom Bacillati; phylum Bacillota; class Clostridia; order Eubacteriales; family Clostridiaceae; genus Proteiniclasticum; species Proteiniclasticum sp. The sequence continues at coordinate 7,570 of NZ_DAMBTF010000035.1, read as the reverse complement.
CTGCTTATCGCTTATGTAGTCATAAATCTTACACTTAACGCCCGGTTCAATGATTACCTTAAGGTAAACCAGATTAAGAGAGACGAGAGAATTGTAGCCACCTTTAGAGACAGTTATATAAGAGATGACCGCTGGACCATAACATCAGGCAAAAGTCTTGAAAGAGATGCTGAGGCGTCCAACTTTACCATCTCCCTGCTCAACTGGGACAAAAGTGTGATGTGGGCTATGGATCCACTGAAACTGGTGGAGAAAGAACGGGAAATCAACCCCGATTCCGCATTCACTATGGAGCAGTATGTTCCATATGAATATCCCATTAAAAGTGAAAACCAGGTTATAGGGTATGTTGTAATCGGTCAGTTCTCCCCGCTTGTCATCTCGACGGAAGATGAGAACTTTTTGAATTCAATCACCATGAGTATCCTGATCAGCGCATTTATTGCAGTTTTCATCATCATTCTGATTTCGCTCTTTGTTGCTAGGCAGCTGTCTGATCCCATTGAAAAGATTTCGAAGACTGCCTACAGCCTATCCATGGGTGATCTTTCAGCCAGAGAATCCACGGAAGCAGATGTAATTGAAATCGAAACACTGCGAAACAGCATCAACTCGCTGGGTGAAAAACTCGATCGGCAGGATATGCTCAGAAAGAGACTGATTACCGACGTATCCCATGAACTCAGAAACCCTCTGAATGTTCTTCAGACAAATCTTGAAGCGATAATAGACGGGATACTGCCTGCCACTCCAGAAAGACTGTCATCTCTCAATTCAGAGGTTGTGAGATTCGGGAAACTTCTGGACAATCTGAATATCCTCAAACAGTTTGAAGCCGAAAGTATGGTGGCCAAAATTACTGTTCTCGATATCCAGCAGGTATTGCAGGATATCTACCACAACTTCCAGGGCCTGACGAGAGAGAAATCAATCAAATTCAAGTATATGTTCCAAAGAAACACAGAGTATCTGATATTGGCAGATAGACATTCCATCTATCAGGTCATAACGAATCTTTTGCATAATGCAATCAAATTTACACCTAGGAATGGAATGATCTCCATAAGACTCTCCAGAGACGAAAAGTACTGCTATATCAAAATCAAGGATACCGGTATCGGTATTCCTCCGGATGAACTGCCCAATGTCTTTGAACGATTCTACAGAGTGGATAAATCAAGAGAACTCGTTGATGGAAGCGGAATCGGTCTGACTATTGTGAAGAATTTTGTCAAGCTTAATGGAGGTACAATTGATGTCACTTCCACCCTCGGAAAGGGTTCTACCTTTACCATAAAATTCAATCTCTATGAGATTGGTGAAGAATCCATTGAGCATAGAGAAATATCTGAGGAAAATTTCATGAAGACAGACAATCAGACCTTCAGCCCATATACGAGTCAGCCTGAAATAAACCCGGATCAGGAATCAGATCAGAATAATGAATAAAACAAACAAAGAAGCTTATCATTTTACCGATAAGCTTCTTTTCTTCAAACAATTATTCAGTGATGATATTGTCCTTTGCCTGCTTCTCAAGCTGATCAAGGATCAGTTTCAGCTGTTCTCTCAAGCCTACTACTCCATCCAGATCCATAGGCAGGCTGCATGCGATATTATTCGGAACTTTTTCCGCTTCTTTCATGAGTTCCTTACCTTTATCGCTGAGATAGATGATGAGATTTCTTTCATCTCTTTTATCTCTAGTTCTTTCAATGTTTCCGTCATTTTCAAGCTTCTTTAATAGCGGAGTCAACGTTCCTGAATCCAGTCGTAACTTGCTCCCTAACTCTTTTAAGGAAATCCCGTCCTTTTCCCACAGTACAATCATAACAAGATACTGTGTGTAGGTTAAACCGAGCGGATCAAGAAGGGGTCTATATATTTTAGTGATTTCCCTCGAGAAAGCATAAACTGCAAAACACAGCTGATTTTCTAGTTTTAATTCATCTATCATAATATTTACCTCATGTCTTATTGTATTCAATTAAATTGTATCATAAAGCGTTGCAAGCTGTCAATAAAACATGTAGAGGCTTATATTCCTAAATAAAGTCTTTTTGCAAGAAGCTCGGGAAGTCCCTCTTCTTCTATTCTCCCTGCCGCCTCTCTGATGTTATAATCAACAGATTTAAAAGAGACTTTTCTTTCATCCGTGTCATAAACAGCATAATGCGCTTTCGGTATACTGTTTCTGGACTGTCCCACACTGCCCACATTGATGATGTACAGTTTATCATCCAGATAGATATCTCCATCCTTGGACGGATAGATCTCCACACCTTCATTTCCCGTCATCTTAAAAATACAGGGCTTATGCGTATGGCCGGTGAACATTATTTTTGCACCCAGTTCACTCATTCTTCTATAACTTGCAAGAAGGAAAATCGAATCTTTGTCTTCAGGAAAAACATACGAAAAATCCAGAGGCTGATCCAGCATGGAGTGGCAGAATATACAGTCGTCCAGCTGAATATATTCAGGAAGATTTCTCATATGATTCACATACTCTTCCGGGAGATTTTTTATGGTGTGCAGCACACCAAGCCTTGCATTTTCACTGAAATTCATCAGTGAAAGCGGATTAAGAACGCCATATTCATGGTTGCCCATGGCGCTCTCTCCTCCCAGTTCAAGAAATTTCTTGTAACAGAGAAATGGATCTGCACCATATCCTATAATATCGCCCAGAAAAATGATTCTGTCGTATTTTTCGTTGTCTACCACTTTGTTTAAAGCCTGTATATTTGAATGTATATCACTTAAAATCAAATATTTCATCTTCTGTCTCCTTGTTTAATCACCTTTTTCATACAATACAAAATACCGGTTTTCAATCAGACTTCCTTCAACAACCATGTCCAGTTTTGACACGTCAATTGTTTCAAAGAGACTGAGCGCAAGCGCCTGGTCCACTTCCTTCTCCACTTTGTTGATATATAATACTCTTTTACCGACAGCGTTTTTAAATAAGCCATCATCGTCATCTACAATTTTCGCAAGATGCTGTATGGTGACAAGGGATCCGATTGCACTTTCGGTAAGCTCCAGAAATTTGTCCAGATGATGGATATTTGTAGCATTGACGAGAAGTCCAAGGGACTGAATATCCATTACACCGACAGTGATATCAGTCGTTGCGGGTATCTTGGGTTCGGATTCCCGGAAGCCTTTTAAAGGTCTTCCATTAGAAAAGTCGCATTCAATAACAGCGTGATCGAACTCCCCTGAAATACTTTCGATATCTTCATTAGTAAGACCGAAAACAAGATCTTCCAGATTCTTACCTCTGCCTATAATATACACTCCTGGTCTGTCAACGCTCCCCAGATCATAATCTGCATTATAATCATAATCTATGAAATCATACATAGTGATATCTGGCTTTATAAATGTTGTCGTGCTCGACACAAGGATTTTCTTCTTTTTCCGCAGGGATTCCGTCAACTGATTGATAAGTGTGGTCTTGCCTCCAGCACCAACCAAAGAAACATTGCGGTATTTATCCAGTTTCAGAATTTCATAAAGCATAGCATCACCTCCAGAAGTCAAAATTTGTCACAATATCTATTCTTTTATCATATCCTATTCACCCTATTTTGTGAACCTTTACTCAAAAATTGTATTCTATAGAATAATATACCAAGATATATATTATAATATGCAGCTTCCCTACTCTATTGCACCCGTTTTCACGGCAGATGGTCCCTTCACCATTTTCATCGATTCTCAGAGTAAATGCAATGTATCTCTTGTAAGGTTGCATTTACTTTAAATCTTTTCCTTCGAAAGATTTTATTCACAAATTGTTGACAGCAGGTTTTAAGGATGCTAGAATAGACAACGTAGCCCAGTTAAGGCTACGCAGGCTTTTAGGGGTATAGTTCAATGGCAGAGCAACGGTCTCCAAAACCGTAAGTCTAGGTTCGAATCCTAGTACCCCTGCCACATGAATCGGTCTAGTACGATGTACTAGGCTGTTTTCTTTTGTGCTGAAATGGCAGAAACCATAGTTAATGGGTGCTGGCTAGGATAATCATCAATTCAGCTTCTCATAAATAAAACTGTACAATATTCAGATTTCATCAAAATATCGAATATATTTTCAAGGAAACATAATAAATGTCATTATATTTGAATTTGTGTTATTTGCATATCTAATGATATTAAAATAATCAATAATCAGCAGATTTCGTCAGCAAAACGGAGATAAACATCCCTATTATCTCTTTTCGCATGATTACCATTTTGAAGTTCTAAAAAACAGATACTACAATGGTAAAAGCGTTCAGTTTAAGTAGTTATGGAAACTGAAATATCATGATTTGAAAAGGAGTTTGCAATGATAACACTTCGACAGGACATCTTTTCAAAAGATGCCTTAAAGATTGCTGATTGGCTTGATGACCATGAAATCATTGAACATCTGAATGAACATGGAGAGACCGGTAATCATATCCGAGCTTTGGTGAAGAAAACGACACTGCCCGTTTTCAATCAGGTATTCAATCAGCGTGGTGCTTTCTATCTCATCTGCCTCAAAGAAGAATCAATAGGTTACGTAAAATTCATACCCAAAAAGTCCGGACATGAGATCGTCATAACTATTGGAAAGAAGGAACTCTGGGGAAAGGGCTATGGAAGAAAAGCATTGAAAAAAGCATTGAATGAAGCTTTCTTCATACTGAGATACAAGAAAATAGATGCTAAGATCAAAGCGCAGAATATAAGATCCTTGTGCCTTTTTGAACATATAGGCTTTGATGGAACAAAGGTGCGTGAAGATCTTCACCACCTATCCATGGACATAGACACCTATCTCAAAAAAGCAGCATAACCGATCAGAAATTTACAGCCGCAATAGGCTGTTTTTTCTTTATCCTTTTCAAGCTCTTTTCCTTGCGCTATAATGAATGTTGATTAAAATGAAGAAATGGTGATGATAGAATGATAATTAAATTTACAGAATCTGTTGAGGAAACCATGAATTTAGGAAGAAAACTCGGTACAGTCATTGAAAAAGGATCAACCCTATGCCTTACTGGCGATCTGGGTACAGGAAAGACTCATTTTGCAAAAGGTTTTGCAAAAGGCTTAGGCATCAAAGATAATATCACCTCCCCCACTTTTACCATTGTGAATGAATATGATGAAGGAAGACTGCCTTTTTATCATTTCGATGTATACAGGGTAAATGATATAGATGAAATTCTCCAGGTAGGTTTTGAAGAATATGTCTATGGTCAGGGCGTTACGCTGATTGAATGGGCGGATATGATCGAAGCCATCCTCCCTGAGGAACTGATTCATGTAAAAATCGAGAAAACAGAAAATCCGGATGAGAGAAAGATCACAATCAGATCATTCGGTAAGGAATATGACTTCCTGGAGGAACTGCAATGAAAATATTAAGCATAGATACATCCTCAAACAACTGCTCCATTGCCGTTGTCGATGAAAATGCCATGCTGGGTGAGATCAGCATCAATTACAACCTTCAGCATTCTGTGCTGCTTATGCCGCTTGTAGAAGAGCTTCTGAGACGACTGGATATGACACCCAAGGATTTGGGTGCACTGACCATATCCACCGGTCCTGGCTCCTTTACAGGCCTTAGAATAGGACTTTCAGCCATTAAAGGTGTTGCACTCGGACTGAATCTCCCCCTATACGCTGCTGATTCACTCTCAACTTTAGCCTATGGTGCTTTTGGTTACAAAGGTATACTTGTCCCTATGGTAGATGCTTTAAGAGGCGGTTTCTACACAGGCTTCTACACTTTCGATAAGGACAGACTTGTAACCCTTATGGAACCCGTCATTCTTACACTTGATGAAGTGAAGGAAAAACTGAAGGATGAGAAAAGGGAGATTATGATTCTCGGAGACATCACCTTAAAAAAATCCGAAGAAGAACTTCTGTTTTCTGAACAGGTCATTCTCGCACCACAGACACTGAATATTCCAAAAGCCAGCAGTATTCCCTATCTTCTCAGAGAGCGGATTGAAAATGGTGATGCTGATGATATTCACACACTTGTCCCTCTCTATATGAGAAAAAGTCAGGCTGAACATGAATACGAGAAGAAGAAGGGTATGCTGAAATGATAACCCCTGTTGACATCATAGAAATGGAACCCGAACATGTAAATACTGTATATACCATCTCCGAAGGAGCTTTTCCTCTTCCCTGGGCAAAAGAGGAACTCATCCGGGAAATCATCAATCCACATGCATTGAACCTCGTAGCACTGTATGAAGATACCGTCTGCGGCTATATCCAGTGCTGGTATACCTATGAAGATGCAGACATCCTCAATATAGCCGTTGATGAACATTTCAAGCGACAGGGCATTGCTCGCGCACTGCTAAATAGACTGATTACCCTTCTAAAAGAGAAAAATGTTCAGAATATCTTTCTTGAAGTGAGAGTGAGCAACATCCCTGCTCAGATGCTTTATAAGTCATTTGGATTCATTACCCTCGCAAAAAGAGAACGATACTATATCAATGGAGAAGATGCTCTGGTCATGAATCTTCAGATATGAGGAGTTAAACAGAAACAGATCAGGTGAAATTTAATAGATAAAATAATCCCTCCGGAAGTCTTCCGGAGGGATTTTATTGAATTTCATCTGTTTCGTTTCTGTACGGTTATACCGCCTTATTCAGTTTGACATATCTCTTCTGAAATCTGGCTTCCTTATTGATCAGCGTAGCGACCCTGTCATAGAACAGTATACCTACTGTAGAGATTATGACACCCTTGATGAAGTTGAATGCCGGTATGCCATAGAACAGGTATGATCTCAGCATCTGAGCTTCCATTCCGCCAGGGAAGTATAAAGGAATGAGGATAAAGAAGTTGGCCAGCATAGCCAGCGGAATCATAATTACAGATCCTGCGAGTGCGCCAAGTATTGCACCTTTTCTGGTTTTGAATTTCTTGAACACCATTGATGCTGTGAACACATATGAACCAACAATAATGATATTGGCGATTTCTCCGATTCCACCTGACTGACTTCCTTTGATCATAAAGACCAGAAGATTTTTCATGATTTCTACACCGACACCGACAAGAGGTCCGAATGCGAATCCGCTAAGAAGAACAGGTACAGCTGAAAGGTCAACTTTTAGCCATGGGAAGGCCGGAAGAATCGGGAATTCAAAATAAGTCAGTATGAATCCCAGCGTGAGCAGAAGTGCAGCTTTGACGATAATGTTGGTTTTTTTTGATATGTTTACCATTGTAAACCCTCCTAAAGATTGCTATCTCCAGAAGATTGCCTAGTAAAAAAGCCTTGATTTCGTGAGAAATCAAGGCGTGAACGCTAAAACAATCATTCTTCTTCCATCCAGACTTTAACTGTCGGCTTCGGAGTTACACCGAATCAACCTTGCGGTTCGTGGGCTATACCACCGGTGGGGAATCACACCCCGCCCTGAAGACGCTATTTAATTACAAGTAAATCTTATCATGCTGTTATTATTATGTCAATAGCTCCAGTGATATGGATAGTGTCAATTTACTGTAGGAAAAAAATAATCAGAGGTCCCCATATTTGTAA
>NZ_DAMBTF010000034.1:0-17716 GCF_032054185.1 Proteiniclasticum sp. | reverse complement strand
TTCGTTCTACAATGACAACGTGAAGCTGAAATTCAAGGACAAATCGGTTCTCATTGAGAAGGTTGGATGGATCTCTATAAAACCTAAAGAGACCCCTGCTGATTCAAAGTACACCAATCCCAGAATCACCCATGACGGTAAATACTGGTATATAGCAGTGGGCCTTCCTAGAGAGGAAACTGAGTCCTTACTGACCGGCGAGAGTCTCGGGATTGATCTGGGTATAAAGGAACTTGCTGTATGTTCCAATGGGAAAGTCTATAGCAACATCAATAAAACAGAAAAAGTCAGAAAAAAAGAAAAGAAGCTGCGCAGATTGCAGCGCAGCGTGTCGAGAAAATATGAAATGAACAAAGAAGGAGGTGAAGTTGTCAGAACCCGCAATAGTATAAAACTGGAAAAGAAGATTCGATTGCTGAACAGATCACTGAGAAACATACGCAGCAATCATCTGCACCAGACAACGAGTGAGATTGTGAAAACCAAACCGTCTACAGTTGTTATGGAAACACTGAATATCAGAGGGATGATGAGGAACAGGCATCTGGCCAAGGCCGTTGCCAACCAGGGGTTCTATGAGCTCAAGAGACAGCTGAAGTATAAATGTGCCCTTTATGGGATAGCATTTATAGAAGCCGGCTTATGGTATCCTTCTTCCAAGATCTGCAGCAGTTGTGGCCATAAGAAGGAGAGGCTTTCACTTTCTGAAAGGATGTACGAGTGTGAGGTATGCGGCAGTAAAATAGACCGTGACTTCAATGCCAGCATCAATCTTTCGAGATATGAAAAAAGCAGTTTGACTTCCTGAAGAAGAACTGCTCCAGATGTACCATTCGTTGTATGGGAACGCAAGCCCTCGGAGTACTATAAAAACCAGAGTAGCCCAGGCCAAATGGAGTATGATGAACAGGGAATAAAACATGCTTTATAGAGTTTTATAAAGTTTTGGCAACGGCAAGTAATGAATATCCTCATCAGTATTCTGGAACAGGGCATGCTTTTTGCCGTTCTTGTCATGGGTATCTACATCACCTATAAAATCATGGATTTTGCAGATCTTTCGGTAGACGGCACATACCCTTTAGGTGCCGCAGTCTCTGCAGTACTTATTCTCAGCGGCATGAATCCATGGGGAGCGACCCTTTTAGCCGCGCTCATCGCTTCTCTTGGAGGCTTCATTACTGGACTCATCCATAAGAAGCTCTCCATCAACGGCCTCATGGCCGGAATTCTCGTGATGTTCGGCCTCTACTCTGTGAATCTGAGGATCATGGGTAAATCGAACATCCCTCTATTTAACGAAAAAAACATATTCGATCTGAAACCCGTAACGATACTTGGAGAGGACTTAAGCACCCTTCTTCTTCTTACCGCTGTGGTTGTGTTTCTGAAGATACTATATGATCTGTTCTTCAGAACGAAAACAGGATTTTTCCTAAGAGCTGCTGGCGACAATGAAGAAATCCTCACATCACTTGGTGCGGACAGTCACAAGATCAAAATCCTGGGTCTCATGCTCGCAAATTTTCTGGCCGGACTTTCCGGCGCGATGACTGCTCAGTATCAGGGGTTTTCCGATGTCGGTATGGGTACCGGCAGCGCAGTGACAGCACTTGCTGCAGTAATCATCGGTTTCTCCCTGCTCAAAAAATTCAATTTTTCCATGAGCGGTATTGCCATCTCAGGCGCAGTGCTCTATAAAGGCATACTGGTCCTGGTCCTTCGGTTCGGACTTGATCCGAACGACTTCAAACTGGCAACAGCAGTGGCTGTAATTCTTGCCATGGGTATAACATCGGGTGCTTTCAGAAGAAAAAAGAAACAGGGAAAGAAACTGAGTTCAAAAGAAGGAGGTGAGATGTATGCTGATTCTTCAGAACTTGTCCAAGACCTTTAACGAAGAAACGCCACTGGAGAATAAAGTGATCGACAGTCTCTCACTTAAGGTGGAACATAAGGACTTCATCACGCTTCTTGGTTCCAACGGAGCAGGCAAGTCCACTCTCCTTAATCTCATTGCCGGTACATTGGAGCTTGATGAAGGTCAGATCATACTAGACCATGTGAATCTCACGTCCATGAAAGCGTACAGACGGGCAGGTCTCATCGGCCGCGTCCATCAGGATCCGAGACTCAGCGTATCGCCTAACATGACTCTTCTTGAGAACCTGTCTCTTTCCGATGCCAAAGGGCAGAGCTTCAGTTTAAGACGCGCTGTAGATATGAAAAGAGCTGGCTTCTATAAGGAACAGCTGGAAACCCTAGGCCTAGGCCTGGAAACTAAGCTCAATACCAGAATCGGTCTTCTTTCCGGTGGACAGAGACAGGCTGTCGCACTCTTCATGGCCATCATGAAGAAACCGAAGATCCTTCTTCTGGATGAACATACCGCAGCACTTGACCCAAGAACCTCTGAAATCATCATGGGTGTCACCGACAGACTGATTCGTGAGAATGAGATTACCGCCTTGATGGTCACCCACAACATGAACCATGCGCTCTCCTTCGGAAATCGGCTTCTTATGATGCATGAGGGAAAAGTTGTCGAGGATCTGAAAGGGAAAGATAAAGCGTCGCTCAACACGAAAGACGTCATCACCATGTTCAAGAAGAATGCTGAGACCATTGAGGACCGGATAGTTCTCGGGCTCTAGCGAATAACAGAAACCACTCCTCCTAAAAAGCCCTTCTGCGATTTTCGCAAGAAGGGCTTTTTCATGGTATCTAGTCTTAATTCTAAAACCTTGCTTAAATATCATTATTTACTCTATCCTCTATCTTCCGATATGTTAACATGAACGTATAGAGACATGAAAAGGAGTGGGGACAGATTATGGCAAAAATATCCATGCAGGGAAAAGGAAATGGAAATGACATCGCAGAACTTATTACAAGAGAGATGGAAAGCAGCGGAATGAGCACTCAGCTCGTGGATTCCATCACCCGTCAGACAGGTGATCTGTACATGCACATTCTGGTATTTGAAAAATACTATATGCGTTCATCCAACAGAGCCAGTCTTACGGTTGTGGTCACCGATGCCGATCATGACATCAAAGTCGATGCCATCGGTGCAGGAGGCGGTCAGGGTGTATTTTTCAGATTCTCCTGGGGAGCTGAAGAAAGCTTCGTTTCCGTTATCGAGGAAATCCTAAGAAGAGAAAACTTTACGGAAATATAAATGCAGAACAGAAAATTCCCTGCTGAAGACACATCTTCAGCAGGGAATTTTCATCTGTTCTCTCTTATCGTTAACCTGATGCCTGGTCGGCACCGTCTAATCGATCCTTAACTTATTTTCTCTTGCATGGTAGAAGAGATACTGCTGGGCAATGCCGGAGAGCTCTCCAAACTGTTTCTGCCCGAAAGCTCTGATTCTGCTAAGATTGCCTCCTTCTGCTCCGTAGAAATGGACCATGGCTTTTTTCACCCATACATCCACCGGGAACGCCTCTTTCTTCTTCATGGAGAAAAGCATGACGCAGTCTGCAACCTTTGCCCCCACTCCTGTATACCTCTGGAGCGCTTTATGGCACTGATCATGAGGCAGTGCCGCAATGGATATAAGATCATCTTCCAGAAAGAGCTTCTCCTCGTCTGACAGGTCTCTCATCCCTTCACTCTCCCTAATCAGCTCGGCCCTTCTTATGGCCTGTACGGTGTCGTAGATGTACTTGGCACGATACCCCACACCTAATGCCCTAAGCTCCTCAACGGATGCTCCTGCGAGCTCCTTTGGCGTAGGAAACGCATAATGGGTTTCTCCCTCATATATGATCTCTTCACCGTAGTTCATGCTGATTTTTCGGATACCTTCCTTGATCTTAGGGATCAGATTGTTGGAGGACAGAATAAAGGAAATCAGCGTCTCGAAAGGCTCCTGATTCAGCACCCTTATTCCATACCCGAAAGCTACAGCTTCTTTAAGGAGCGGATCTTTTCTGAGCACCCGTTTGATCTTATCGTAATCCCTGTTCAGGTCAAAGTACTCTTTGAAGAAATCTTCAAACTCCTCTCTGGTCACATTCTCAAGAAATACATCCTGACCGGTTAAATAGGCTCTGATGACTTTGCCATGGACTACACCCTGAAATCTTTCTTCATCTTCTTTGTCCATTCTGTTCCAGCGGAAGCACTGACCGCATTCGAAAATGTGCTTGGGATGAAAGTTCTTTACCCCTTTAAGAAGGATTCCATTCTCTCTTTCTTCAATTTCCTTATAGTCCATGTTTACCTCTTTTCTCTATTGGAAGCTCTCCGTCTCTGATAAGTGCTCATGAATTCCGAAGGCAGCCTTTTTACCGGCACTCATGGCAAGAATCACTGTAGCGGAACCTGTGACGGCATCTCCGCCAGCAAATATGCCTGGTATGGTGGTTTCGCCGTTATCTTCGTTGATGATGATACACCCTCGTCTGTTGGTTTCAATGCCTTTTGTGGTGGAGGCGATGAGCGGATTAGGTGATGTGCCGAGAGACATGATCACGCTGTCGCAGTCGATGACAAATTCGCTTCCTGTCACTTCCACAGGTTTTCTTCTTCCTGAGGCATCAGCTTCACCAAGTTCCATTCTTACACAGATCATCCCTTTGACAAATCCGTTCTCATCCACAAGGATTTCCTTGGGATTGGTAAGCAGGTTCATGATGACCCCTTCTTCTATGGCATGATGAACCTCTTCCGCTCTTGCAGGAATCTCCTTCTCCGATCTTCTGTAGACGATCAAGGACTCCGCACCCAGCCTTGCCGCTGTTCTTGCGGCATCCATGGCCACATTTCCCGCACCCACGACAGCCACTCTTTTTCCGTGACTGATCGGCGTATCATAGTCGCTCCTGAAAGCCTTCATGAGATTGGCACGGGTAAGATATTCGTTGGCAGACATGACACCGTTGGCGTTTTCACCCTTGATGCCCATGAACATGGGTAGCCCCGCCCCTGAACCGATGAATATTCCCTTGAAGCCTTCATCTTCGATGAGACTTTCGATGGTTACTGTACGGCCGACGATGACGTTGGTTTCGATCTTCACGCCCAGCTCCTTGAGGAGACTGATTTCTTCCTTGACGACGGTTTCTTTAGGCAGTCTGAATTCAGGAATACCATAAACCAGTACACCACCCGCTTCGTGAAGCGCTTCGAAAATCGTCACATCATAGCCGAGCTTTGCAAGATCTCCGGCACAGGTAAGACCCGCAGGACCGCTCCCCACAACGGCAATCTTGATGCCGTTTGACGGAAGCTTATCCGTATTCTTATATCCGTTCTCCATTGCCCAGTCCGCAACGAATCTTTCAAGTTTACCGATATTCACCGGTTCACCCTTGATGCCCACAATGCAGGAACCTTCGCACTGCTCTTCCTGAGGACATACTCTTCCGCAGACAGCAGGAAGGTTGCTTGCACGGCCGATGGTATCTCTTGCAGCTTTAACATCCCCGTTTTTCAGTTCCTGAATGAATTTAGGAATATCTATGGCTACAGGGCATCCCGGTACACATCTCGGATTTCTGCACTGAAGGCATCTTTCCGCTTCAAGCAGAGCCTCCTCATGATTGTATCCGAAGCTCACTTCCTTGAAATTTCTTACTCTCTCTTCCGGTCTCTGTTCCCTTACTGGTACTCTATTTCGTTTCATGTAGAATTTCCCCCAAATCACATAATTCCGAGTCCTTATGTACAGATGCCTGTTCTTTTACAATCATCTTTTTTCCTTCTACAGTTTTGTACATGGACTGACGTCTCATGGCCTCATCAAAGTTGATGAGATGAGCATCAAATTCAGGTCCATCCACACAGGCGAACTTCACTTCGTCTCCTACAGTCACTCTGCAGGCACCGCACATTCCCGTACCATCCACCATGATGGGGTTAAGGGATACAACGGTATGCAGGTTATAGGATTTTGTCAGCCTTGATACGAATTTCATCATGATCATGGGACCGATGGCCACACATATATTGTACTCTTTGTTCTCTGTTTCGATCAGTTCTTTCAGTTTGTCGGTAACAAGTCCGTGGAAACCGTAGCTTCCGTCATCCGTACAGACATAGAGGTTTTTCGCCACCGCTTTGAACTCTTCTTCAAAAATCAGCGTTCCTTTTGAACGGGTACCGATGATGACATCCACATCGACTCCCTTTTCCTTCAGCATCTTCACCTGCGGATAAACAGGAGCTGTCCCCACACCTCCTGCAATAAAGACAATCTTCTTACCGGAAAGATTCTCTTTATCATCTGTCACGATGTCCGAAGGATTACCAAGAGGACCAACGAAATCTCTGATTTCGTCCCCTTCACTCATCTGTGCAAGCTTCTTAGTGGATGCACCCAGTGTCTGGAATACGATGGAAACGGATCCTTCTTCTCTGTTATAGTCGCATATGGTCAGCGGCACTCTTTCTCCCCGTTCGTCCACTTTGACTATGATAAACTGCCCGGGCAGAGCAGCTTTGGCTACACGCGGAGCCAAAATATCCATCTGGTAGATGTTTTCTACCAGCTCTTTTTTCCGTATAATTCTATACATTTTTTCCCCCCAATATTGTTGTATGGTGAGTCTAAATCTCACCTTTACAGTATACGTATTATGCCCTTCCATTTCAACAAAACTCAGAGACTTTTAAGCACTATAAAGGGGACCCTTTTTAAAGGTCCCCAAGATTTCGCTTCACTATTTGTCCAGGTCGTTCATCAGATAGACAAGTGTCAGCAGACTTTCGCTTAAATGTACATTTTCAACAGATACATCTTCAGGTACATTGATATCCAGCGGAGCAAAGTTCCAGAGGCCTTTTACGCCGTTTTCCACAAGTACATCAGCCACTTTCTGTGCCTGAGCATGCGGTACGCAGAGAATACCGATATCAATCTTGTTTTCTGCAAGGAATGACTCCATCTGATCGATGTCGCTGATTTCAACATCTTTGATTCTCATTCCGATGAGCTTAGGATTAACATCGAAAATCGCCTTCAGATCAAATCCGAATTTGTCGAAACGGGTGTAGTTTGCTACGGCCTGTCCGATGTTACCTGCTCCAATGATAACTGTTGAGTATCTCTTATCCAGTCCCAGGATATTTGAGATTTCATTATATAGTTCTTTTACGTTGTATCCATAACCCTGCTGTCCAAAACCACCGAAACAGTTGAAATCCTGTCTGATCTGTGAAGCGGTGAATCCGATTTTCTCACTAAGTTCCTTAGAAGAAACTCTGTCAACATCGTTTCTCAGCAGTTCAGCCAGGTGTCTGTAGTATTTTGGTAATCTTTTGATAACCGCCATGGAAATGTCTTTTTTCTTATCCATCCTCGCACCTCATCGTTAAATAAATTTCTAACAATATAATACCACAAATTATATGATCATGTGTTAATATTTGTCAAAGATTTTTATCAAAGATTTCAATTTTATGAGTCTGTTAAAAACATCTATATTACGTTGTTAATTTTTAACACTCTAACAATATAATTGCTGTTTCGCGTTGCCTATCAAGGATAATATTCACTAGAAAATAAAATTATTGTGAAAAACTTCTTTACTCTTCAGCGATCTGAAATGGTTTGCATAATGAAAGAGGACACCTAAGTGTCCCTCTTTCATTATGCAAACCTATTTTGAAGATATCATTCCTATGCTTCATGAATCGGTTATATGAAAAAAGTCACTGCTGTCCCCTTAAATATGCTTCTGCTCGATCATTTAAAGGCTTCGACAACGGCATCGAGGATAAACTGCTGCTGCTCCTCATAGCCGATATCCGCCAGACTGTCTCCATCCTGAGTACCGTAGTTTGCAAAACTTGAGTGGTTTCCTCCTCTGATGATCTGTCCGTAGGTTGTTTTGGGCAGCCTTTCCTGGGCTTCACTCAGCTTATCGTAATCAATGATGAGGTCCTTATCTCCGACTAGGGAGAACACCTTGAATGTGCTCACAGAAAGATCGGTGCTTCCATCAGGATATGCTGCAAGAAGGATCAGCCCTCTTATTTTCTCGGGATTTCTGCTGACATATCTTGAAGCGGATACCCCACCCAGAGAATGACCGATAATGACCCAGTCCTGAATTTGATCATCTGCCACGTAATCCTCAGCTGCATAGTTTGAGAGAATCGACAGCTTAAACGGTGCTTTAAGGATTACTGTCTTATAGCCAAGGGACGCGATCTTTCTACCAAGATATCCGTAGGCCCTCTCAGAAACTCTTCCTCCCGGATAGATCACCACACCGCCTTCAGGATTTTCGGGGGTAAACACAAGATCTCCGCCGATTTCCTCATAGGCGATTCCCTCACCTTCTGTTAATGCTTCCTCTGCAGTCAGCGACGGCCTGTAATAATCCTCTGCATAGATGTAGAGGCCAACCCCCACAAATACCAGAACGATGATAAGCACTCTGATGATCCGGTCGAACCATTTCTTTCTGCTTGATTCTTTAACTTCCATATTTAACACCCTCAGTTCCTCTAAAATGATTTCTCTGTATTCATATTGTACACTCTTTATCAGTATACTTCATTATAGCCCTTCTATTAAGCCATTTACGGGATAATCTGTTAAGAAAAGGAAAATAAATCTATTCTTTCCTATTAACGCTTTTTCCTCAATGAAGCTATGCTAAAATAGAATCAGTGAAGAAATGGGAGTGTTATGAATATGGTGAACAGAGTTTTAGATAAAGATCGTTATATATTTTTAGAAAAGCCGGCCATGGAAGTCTACAATAAAGAAGAAACCCTTAAAAGAGCCGATGAGATCGAAGCCTATATCAGCGAGCTCAAAACCTTTAACATCAGTTTGGAAAAACTTTCAGCCACTTCCTTGAGCAAGGCGGAAAGAAGCCTTATCCTCAATCTTGCTTTTATCCTCTCATCAGAAGAAAAGCTATGGGATAAAGTGCTGGAGAACAGAAGAATCCCCTTCAGTACATTTTCAAAACTTGTGGAAGAGCCTGTTTTTGAACTGAAAAAATGGCATGATCTTATTCTCTCCTACAGTATCCTTTTCCACGGTGAAAAGTATCCGCTCATTACACGGTATCTCCAGTATGATCTTAAGGAAAAAGAAGATTCTTTTCCCATAGACAGCGATGCACATTCGGGTCTTACCCTCAGAAAAAAAGGCAGCTATGCCTATATTCTGTCCAGCCAGGGTCAGTTTATGAAGATAAAGGATGAAGGGAACAGTGTAGGCGATGTCACTTCGGGAAAAAAGGCAAGAAAACGGCCGAACCTCCTGAAACCCTTAATCGCCATAGTTATGATCGCGCTGATTCTTGGCCTCGCTTATCAGTATATGTCAGAAAAGGTTGACCGGACCATCATTATACGCGCCGAGGGAGAAATCAAAATGAATTTCAATCCCTGGGGAAACCTCGTAAGCATTTCAGCTGTCAATCCTAAAGGTCAGGAACTGATCGAGAAATCGGATCCCGAACAGAACGACATCGACACTGTCCTTGCAGAAATCATCGAGCAGGCATACATCAGTGAAGCCATAAAGGAAAGAGATGAGATCATCATCCTTATCTCCGGCGAATTTCTACCTGAAGATTTCTTCAAATCCGGTAAAACCCATGACAGGATCCTCTCCTATCAGCTGGACTGCAAAATCAACAACAACGGTTCTTTCCTCTATGTGGAGTAGTCATGGAATGCTTAACTCCGCTCTGGCAGAATGATCTGAAGAGAAGCTGATGAGATATTCCGATTTTTGAATACAGAAAACAGGCAGTCTTTTCCATTACGGATAGACTGCCTGTATCTTTTCTCTTATGCGTTATAAAGTTCTTCGAAAGCGCCTTCGTCAAAACCGACCATATACTGATCGTCAACGTAGATTGTAGGAACGCTTCTTACACCGATGCTGAGCAGTTCCTTTCTGTATACTGGATCTGAAGTGTTCTTTTCCTCATAGGAAATATTGTTTGCCTTGAAGTATTCCTTGGCAAGGTCACAGTATGTACAGGTGTTGGATGTGTATATTACTACCTTTTTATCCATTTTTATCCCTCCAGAGATTAAAGTGTTATACCGGTTTCTACATTCCGGCAATTCAATTGTATCCTATTTAATGCATTTTGTCCAATTCTATTTCGTCTTGTACTGACTCGGTTTACGTTCATAATGAGGATATTTTTCCACACAGCTTCGGCAGATACAGGCGTTTCGCACAAGCTCTTCCGGTACCATAAGAAGCAGCTCCTCTGGAAATTGAATATCCTTGCACCAGCACATACTGGGATCTTTGCCGTTTTCCATATAACAGTCATTCGGTTCACCGCAGAGCGGGCAGATCGATCGGTCCATAAGTTCCTCCCATAGAATTTATCTGTCTACTACCCATTCTAATCCACTCATAAACTGACTTCAAGTACCTCTTCAAATTTAGCGGAATTCATGTATAATAGGATGTTAGGAGGTGTTCCATGGAAGAAAAAAGAATCAACAAAGCCATATCAGATACGGGATACTGCTCCAGACGTACAGCCGATAGTCTGATCGATGAAGGACGAGTTACAGTCAATGGAGAAAAAGCGGTCATGGGACTTAAGGTCACGGAGAATGATGAGATACGTGTAGACGGTAAAATCATTTCCAATGAACCACCCATGGTGTATATCGCACTGAACAAACCAAGAGGTATTGAATGTACCACAAACCGTAAAACTAGAGGAAACATCATCGATTTCGTCAAGCACAAGGAACGTATATTTCCTGTGGGCAGACTGGATAAAGATTCAGAAGGACTCATCCTTCTGACCAATGACGGTGATATCGTAAATAAGATCTTAAGAGCAAGAAACAATCACGAGAAAGAGTATATCGTCACAGTGAACAAACCCATCACTGATGACTTCATCAGAAGGATGTCCGGTAGAATCCCTATCCTTGGCACCATGACAAGAGAGTCCAAAGTGGAAAAACTGGATGATCGCACATTTAGAATCATACTCACCCAGGGTCTCAACAGACAGATCCGAAGAATGACAGAATACCTCGGCTATCGCGTTGTGACATTAAAAAGAATCAGAATCATGAACATCGAACTTGGGAGTCTTAAGCTCGGAACCTACAGAGATCTTTCTCCTCTTGAGCTCCATACACTGAATAAACTGGTAAATGACTCGCAGAAAACCGTTGATTAAGTTCATCGGTTTTTATTTTTGGCTGGGTTTAATTTGAAATCAAACTCCTGCTGATATTACCCGTACAACTGTTCACTTATGCACATTATTAACAATTGCCTGTGGATAACATGTGGAATTGCTGTTATTTATATTGGTATAACTGAAAATCCTCCTAAAACGGCCCTCATCAGTTATAATTTTCAAGCAGTTATCCACAGCTTTACCCACATATGGGTATATTTCTTGTGAGTAATCTGTGGCTAACGTGGATAAACCCCCCTATTTTCTGTGGATATCCTCAAGAATCCGTTCTTTTTAATGTGACTAAAGGTTATGGCTCAACTTCCTGAAGTTTTAGTAAATGGCCTTTAAATCATCTCATGCTGTGATAAATCTGTAATCATTATAATCGAACAGCAGAGGTATAATATCAGTAGAGCTTATATACTTAAAAACGGCACCAGACCAAAGCGATCAGCTCTTGAAATTACAAAAAGCAAGGAGGTCAGACAGATGAAATTCAGATCAGTGATTCTATTCCTGGCAGCATTCACACTTATTGCTGCAGGCTGCGTAAACAGGGAAATGACAGAAGAACCGGAAATCGGAATATATGTGCTGAAAGGCCAGGAGTCAGAAGACTTCGCCTGGGTCCTTCTGGAAAACGGGCATCAGTTTCAGTTCAATCGTCATATTGCCACTTCCTACGTGCCCATGGGAACCTATTTCGTGGAAAATGATGAGCTGATTCTTAGAGCCGATGAGAATGAAATGTACAGGTTCAGGATTCAGGGTAACACTCTGATCTTCGAAAGCGGCAAGACCGCTGAAAGCCTCGTGGAAAAAGGTGCAGTGTTTGAGCTGAAGATAGACTGATCCGCTCTTTTTCGCGACATTCCGGGAACCATATCTTTAATGAGATTTCTTAACTTCTATAGGTTATAAAAAAGACCTTGTATCCGATCTGATTCGGATACAAGGTCTTTCAGTTCAATTTCATTTTTTTCAGCTGATTCTAGATGATTCCATTAAGGCCGCTTAATGCCATAAGTGCTAAAGCAGCATAAATGAGCAGTATCGGTAATCCTCTGAAAGCCTTAGGTGTATCTGCGATGGCAAGTCTCTCTCTTACTGCTCCATAAAGGATAAATGCAAAGAGAAGACCGATCGGTGCACCAATGGATGTGATCAGCATCGGCAGGAATTCCATTCCCTGACTCATTACATCCAGAATAAGATAAAGGATAGCAGAGTTAACAGCCAAAAGCGGCAGCACTTTTCCCACAGCTCCATGCATTTCAGGCTTCTTCGATCTGATATAGCCTGTAACAGCCATAGTGGTCAGAAGAACGATCAGCATGTAGACCAGAAGGTTCAGTACACCAGCATTCAGCGGTTCCAGAACAAATGTGAATGCCACATAGGATAATATGTTTGAAACAGCCATAATGACCGCTGCTGAAAGACCGATACAGAGTGTCTGGTCTTCATTGTCTCCGAAGTTCGCTACCTGGCCGATGGAGACAAGTTTTGTCAGTGCAAGGTTATTGATGACGATGGTTCCTAAAAGAATCGGAAATAAATTTTCCATGTTATTTACCTCCCATTTCAGCGTCCTGCTTTCCGAATGCCGCAAACAGTGCAGCAACAAGTGCAAGTACGATCAGTGCTCCTGCAGGCTGTGTAAACAGACTGAGGGTGAACTCCGATGGAATCAGGCTGAAACTGAAGATCTCTGTGCCACTGAGCGGGTTCTGAAGACTTATGCCTCCTGTACCCAGAAGCTCACGTACAAAGGATACGATAACAAGTGCCGCAAAATATGCCACGCCTGCTTTCAGTGCACCTGCAAAGCTCTTTCCCATGGAGGCTTCAGGAGTGAACGCTCCTGTTGCAAAAAGAATGACGGAGTTTACTGCAAGAAGCGGAAGGAAGATTCCAACGCTGGTTGCAAGTCCTGGCGCATAAGCAAGGACAAGAAGTTCTCCAATCTTTGCAAGGAAAGCCACAAGGATGATATTGACGGGTAGTAATGCTTCTTTCGGTGCGACCATTTTGACAAGTCCACCAAGAAGTGCCGCCGCAAGAATGAGCACAAATGTAAGAACGCCGATTCCTACAGCACTGGTCATGCTGAAAGTGACAGCGAGAGCAGTGGTCAGACCCAATGACAATCCAAGAACTGGATTATTGTGGAGGAATCCGATTTTAGTGTTTTCTAATCTATTCATTCTCTTCCCCTCCTACTTGCTTTCTTCTATAGCAGCCAGTATTCCATTGATGATGGATGTGGATGAAATGGTTGCTGTTGAGATGGTATCCACTTCCGCTGCTTCATCCGCATAGGACAGATTTTCAAACTGCGCAAGGAAGTCCTTATGCTCAACCTTTGTTCCTATTCCATTAGTATCATTGGCTTCAACGATTTCCACACTGACTATGGTCTGCTCTTTTGTATTCAGCTTAACGGTGATCACATTAGGCTTGGCATCTTCATACCCGCCGTCTGTAACTGCATAGCCGTTTGCTTCTACCGTAAAGGTGGTGATATCGCCTTCTGCTTTAGTATCTGTAACGACACCCATCTTCTTTTCGGAGACTTCTCTATATAGAGCGATCTTCTGCCCGAAAGTGATCGGCTGTTCAACAGGTTCAGCTGGTGTTTCCGGAACGCTTGTCCCGTCATCGACGATTCCCATGGTTTCATTGTAATGTGCTTTTGCGGCATTAAGACCGTCAACTACAGCAGATGAACTTACTGTTGCTCCGGATATGGTTGCAAATGCATCGGTTGATGTCTTTCCGACAATGGTTTCCTTGAAGGCGTCTTCGCCGACCTGGGAACCGTAGCCTGGAGTATCGTTAAGGTTTATGATCTCATAACCTGTGATGTTGCCTTCCTTATCCAGTGCAAGAGCGAACGTGATGACATCCGCAAAGCCCTGGTTTTCGATAATATAAGCATAGCCTGATTCACCGGCTTCATATACCTTTTTGATGAGGCCAGTTTCGTCCGTAAACTCAACTGGTGTAAAAGCAGTCTCTCCCGCAAATAGCGTTTCAAGCACTGCCTGATCTTCGGAACTGCCCGCAGCATCGATTATCGGTCTCAGCTGGCTGTCGGCAAAAAGAAGTATTCCCCCTGTAAGGAGAACGGTGATCAATAAAACGAGTAAACTCTTTGTATTTTTCATATTTTCTTCCTCCTTACTTATTCAGTTCTTCAAATGCGATTCGAACAGCTTTTGCTACAGATGTCGAAGACACTGTTGCACCGCTGACTGCATCTATAGAAGCGCTCTTATCGTCAAAGGTGATTCCTGTAAACTGATCAAGGAATCCCTGTTCAGTAATTCTGTCACCAAGACCTGGTGTATCATTTGCTGCAAGTACTGCAACGCTTTCTACAGTATTTGTATCTTTATTGATCTTCACTTCTATGGAGTTCGCATCTCCGCCTTCAAGAGCATGATAGCCTGGTGCGGAGAGAACAAATGTCACAACCGATCCTTCTTCTGTCTGTTCGACAATTTCAGGGAGGTTATCTGAGCTTTCTGAGAATATAGGCAGACCTCCATCTTCGCTTGGGAATTCTATCGCTTTTGGTTCAAGTCCATTTCCTGCAAGGAAAGTAAGAACCAGACCCACTACGAAAGTCACTGCGATGGATACTGTATATTTCTTTACAGAATAGATTGACCATCCATCTGTGAGCTTATCGATGAGCGGAGATACCATATTCATGATGAGTATCGCATAAACCACACCACCTGGAAGGCTTGACTGAAGTCTGATGATGACTGTAAGTACTGCAAGACCGATGGCATAGATGATTCTTCCGCTGATTGTCGTAGGATTGGTCACCGGGTCGGTAGCCATGAACACGGCACCGAACATCAGTCCGCCAGCCAGGATATGGAACATCGGATACCATAGACCTACCCCGTTTGCAAGGGCAATGATCGTTGTGAAAATAAACACGGATCCGACATAAACAGCTGGAACCTTCCAGTCGAGGACTTTTCTGTAAGCAAGATAGATTCCAACCAGGATGATAAGCAGAGCACTGGTTTCACCCATTGCACCTGGATACCAGCCTAGAAGAAGGTTACCGAGTCCCCCGAACTGTTCAAGGAACTTCTCTGTAACTGCAGCATCCTTAATGAGCCATCCGGCGTTTGCCATGGATGATATAGGTGTCGCACTTGTTGTCACATCTGCAACTGTCGAACCGACCAGCGATGAAAAAATCACCATTCTGCCGACTCCAGCAGGATTAAAGATGTTGTGTCCGAATCCGCCGAATATGAGTTTACCGAAGAAAATCGCAAAGAATGAAGCGACGCCTAAAGCAAAAAAGCTTGTGGATATCGGAACGGTCAAAGTAAGTATGATTGCTGTAACAAGCGGGTAGGAATACCTGATGTGATAACCCACTTTTCTCTTTGTCGCTAAAGCAAAAACCACTTCAGTAACTAATGCTGTAATGATGGATGTAGCCATAAGCAGAACGCCATGAATGACATACTCCATACCATATTCCTGGAAATAGAAGACCATGGAGAATACAAAGATGACCATTAGGCCTACTGAAAGCTCCGCCATAATCCCACTTGTGCTGTGGTCGTTGTCTCGATTGTTTGGAGACACTTTTGTCAAAAATTTCATTTGCTCTGTCCCCCCCTACTTCTGCGCAGCGGCTCTTAATAGAGCTTTTCCGCGTCTTACGCCTTCTGTAACTTCAATCTTGGATGGGCATACATAAGTACACATTCCACACTCGATGCACTGGTCAGCTCTCAGCTTAGTCAGCATCTTGATATCCCCAGCTTCTTCAGCGTTATTGATTCTTACTGGCAGTATACCTGCCGGACAGTGATCATTACATCTTCCGCATCTAAGACATGCAATGGTGTCAACCGGTTCCGGCTTCAGGACAGTGATGGCATTGGAGGAAGTTGTGATGACGACTTCATCCGTTGTCTGAGTTCTACCCATCATAGGACCGCCACCGATGACTCTCACTTCTTCTGCCGCATATCCGCCGATCTGCTCCACGATATCCTTAACGGATACCCCAACAGGAACGCGTACATTACTTGGCGATTTCAGTCCGTCTCCGCTGATGGTACAGATCTTCTCCATAATCGGTCTGCCATATTTAAGCGCTTCAGAAAAAGCGATGGCTGTGGTTGCATTATTGACAATCACACCGATCTCACCTGGAAGCTTGTCGTATCTCTTCTTGAAGACTTCATATATAAGTGTTCTTTCCCAGCCCATTGGATACTGATCCGGAACCTCGGTTACTTTCATCTGATCCTGACCCTTCAAAGCTTCTCTTACCTTGTCGATCAGGTCTTTCTTGGTTTTCTTGATGGCGATGAGCGCTTCTTTTGCGCCCGACATCTTAAGCATGGCTTTTGTACCATAGATCAGATCTTCAACCTGATTATCAATGATACGGTAATCAGCAGTGATATATGGTTCGCATTCAACTGCATTGATCAGAAGTGTATGTATTCCCTTTGCTCCTCTGTACTTGACATAGGATGGGAATCCTGCACCACCGCAGCCTACGATTCCTGCGTTCATCATGAAATTGACCAGTTCTTCTACAGAAGCTGTTTCAGCATCCATAGGTTCAAATGGTTTTTCGAAATCAAATTTCCCGTCATTTTCAATAACGAGATGTTCGATCATTCTTCCTGTACTATGATCCAGTTCTTCTATACCCAGAACCTTACCTGATACAGATGAGAAGATAGGTACTGTAAAATGGTCATTACGTTTAGCAAGCATAGTACCGGCTTTGACGTAATCCCCCGCATTGACCAGAATATCTGTACACGCCATAAGAGGTATGTATACCTTCTTACCCGCAACAATATTCTTCACTTCACCGTGATTAGTCAATTCTTTGTGCCCATTAAGATGTAACTTCATGGGTCCAATTAATATTGACATACTGTCCACCCGACCTTTCAGAATTTCGTTAAGGATTAAACTAAGAATGAATTAACTCCCGATAATTTATGTCATTCTTATTAACATCCTGAATAATTATAACATAAAACAAAAATAAATAAACCGGATAACCTCTTGATCTGACGGGATTTTAACGAATTCAGAGTGAGAAAATGCTCATTTTTTGATAACCTGTCAATTTAATCCTTTACAATAGTTTATTTTTATATTATCAAACTTATTGATAAGATTTAACAAAGTTATCTTTTAGATGTTAATTTGTTAACTTTTCCTTAATATAATATCAAATAGGGTTTGAAATACACCTGTCCATACCAAAAGCATAATCCAAAGACTTTCTTCTATAGAATATCCGATTGATATATTGTCATTTATTCTTCGAAATATCGCACTGGTTTGGCTTTGTCCATGGTATTCCGAAAAATATATTCTCTACACAGTCTATTTGGTGATTTTTCCGCTTCTATATTTTAATTCTTAACCGGCAGAAGAATATCCATTTCAGAACTTATCCTTTCCACATTCTGTTTTCACACATGCGTGTTATAATCCCGACTTTGACAGTTGGAAGAAGCTGAAACAGCTAGAAACGCCCTAAA
>NZ_DAMBTF010000033.1:0-20748 GCF_032054185.1 Proteiniclasticum sp. | reverse complement strand
AAAAAAAGAAAAGCAGTCAAAGTTTTTCAACTCTAACTACTTTGTCTACAGTCTGGACAGCTGAATCTTTTCAGCTGTCTCCTACCAATTATATGCTTGGAGGATAATTATATTCTTCTGGCACCTTTGATTCTGTAGTTTCTCACATGCCAGCTGATATCCGTAATCATTACTGATTTTCCTGGGCTAGGTGCATGAATCATCTTATTGTTTCCGATATAGATACCTACATGTGTGACTGAAGACTGTCCAAAGTACAGGATGTCACCAGGCTGTGCATTTGAAATGGAAACATATGCACCTGAGGATGCCTGACCTCTGGATACTCTGGGTAAACTCACGCCCTGTGATCTGAATACATACTGGATGAAACCGGAACAGTCAAATCCGCTTGGTGAAGTTCCTCCCCATACATAGGGAACACCGAGATACTGGTATGCTTTATTCACTATGGCATTGCTGGATACTGATGCTGAGCCTGTGTAGCCTGAGCTGCTTGATTGAGCTCTTTCTCTTGCGAGTTTACGTTCTTTGAGAACAGATTTGGCTTTTTCAATTAATGTTACAGCTTCCTGATCAGCTACTTCTGTTATGATTTTAGTTCTTACATTTCTCAGTTCTGTTATAGCCGCATTCAGCTGGTCATCGGTGCTGGATGAATCATTTACGATGGATTTACTGGCTGAAATCAGAGATGTTTCTGTTACAGCAAGGTTTCCTTCGATTTTACTTTCTTCCGCCTGCATCTCTGCAAGTTTCACGTCAGCTTCATTTTTCTTAACTTCTGCAGCAGCCATATCTTTTGCGTTTTCAGCATTCAGCGCTTCCAGTGCATCAATGTCCTTCTGCAGATTATTTTTTTCATCTTCAAGCTCAGCTTTGATCTGCTCGATTTCTTCAAGAAGCTGCTTGTCGATTTTAGCAATCTTTATGATGGCTTCGGTTCTGGAAACAAGATCGGCAATACTTTCCGAACCGAGGATTGCACTGATCATTCCGGCGTTGCCCTGCTTATACATAGCACGAAGTCTTTCACCATATTCCTCGATTTTGATCTTAAGTTCAGCTTCTGTCTGGTTGATACTATTTAGTGTAAGCTCTTTCTGAGCTTCTACTTCTACGATCTTTACATTGTTTTCATCGATTTTTACCATGATGTCGGTAATTCCGTCCAGGATAACATCGATTTCCATGTGCAGAATGTTTATTTTCTCTTCAATTTCCTTGTATTCTGCCTGCTGTTCTAGCATTTCCTGCTGCAGTTCCTCTGAAACAGGTGCTGCCGATACTGGGGTAGCTACTCCGAATAATGCAGAGCCAGTGATTAAAGCCGCAATGACTTTCAACTTGATATTCTTCATTGTGTTCTCCTAACCATTAAACATTACAAATTTATTACAGGCTTATTATAGAGGTAAGATATGTGGAAGTTATGAAGATTATTAAAAAATGATTAAATTTTGTGCGTTATTTCGTGTTAAACGTTCAGATCAGCGCATTTCTGTTCATTATTCATGCCTTTTACAAAGTATTCAGGAATAATTCATCTGTTATGGGTATAATCAATGCAAAAGGAGGTAAATAAATGAAAAAGTCAAATAGAAAGACGCTATCCAGTATTTTCATTGCTTTATTTTCAATGGCGGCGGCCGTTCTGGCTGTAGGTACAGTTCTTCATAAGATGGGTCTTTTGAATATTGAGTGCTGCAGCGAGCACGAAGATAATAAAGACAGAGGAGAATATTTCTGACTAACCTAGGTAAAAGCTGAATATCCTATTGAAATCTGCTTATAATGTGATAACAACGAAGAAAAGAGGTGCGTATTTATTGGCAGAGGTAAAATTTGAAATCATCGAAAAGATCGGAGAACTTTCAAAATCTCCGAAAGGCTGGACAAAGGAGCTTAATCTTGTCAGCTGGAATGAGAGGCAGGCGAAATATGATATTCGGGAGTGGGATCCGGATCATGAAAAAATGGCAAAAGGAATCACACTCTCAAGGGAAGAAGCGGTCAAACTGAAAGAGCTTCTGAACGGTCTCGATTTATAGCAGCGTGTTTCATGGTGTGTATCCGCTTGGGATACGCACCTTTAACTTTATGTGAAAAGATTACATTGTTTCAGTTCAATCCGTGCCCGTTTTGCTGTAATATAGGAAATATAGTGAAATAATGAAGTTTTGAGGTGGACCATATGAAATTACGTTTTAGTCCGTATCTCGCTGCCGGTATTCTGATTCTTGCCGTCTATCTGATTGTGGATCGGTTTATACAGCCTATTGTACCTGTTATAGCAATACCTGTTCTTCTTCTTTCCATCGTGCTCATCCTCATAGATGGGATCAGGAAAAGACAGAAAAAGTAAAGAGTAAGGTCGTGGAATCATGAAGATTAAAGTTTATCAGCTCAATTCGTTTGCGAAAGTCAGCGGCGGCGGAAATCCTGCCGCAGTCGTCCTGAATGCGGAAAATCTGTCACAAGAGATGATGCAGGAGACTGCAAAAATCATTGGCGTGTCCGAAACGGCATTTGTCATGGCCTCGGAGAAAGCCAATTACAGAATCAGATACTTCACACCGGTTTCTGAGGTGGGACTTTGTGGCCATGCGACAATTGCAGTGTTTTCTCTTCTGAAGGAACTGAAAATCATAAGAGATGGAGAATACTTTCTGGAAACAGCAGCAGAGGTACTAAAGGTAATGATCAGCGGAAAAGAAGTGCTCATGGATATGCAGAAAGCGACATTCTACAACCATATCGATGCTTCCATTGTGGCTGATACGCTGAACATCAGTCCTGAAGATCTTATGGATGGGCCATATCCGCAAGTGGTGTCAACAGGC
Organism: Proteiniclasticum sp.; assembly: GCF_032054185.1. Taxonomy (NCBI): domain Bacteria; kingdom Bacillati; phylum Bacillota; class Clostridia; order Eubacteriales; family Clostridiaceae; genus Proteiniclasticum; species Proteiniclasticum sp. The sequence continues at coordinate 17,905 of NZ_DAMBTF010000033.1, read as the reverse complement.
CTTAAAGACCTCATTATTCCCTTAAAGAGTAAGGCGATTCTTGATGGCATTGTTCCTGATTTCAGAAAAATCGAGAGGATATCCGAGATGAATGGTATTGAGGGGTATCATCTTTTTGCGCTGGATGAAAATGTAACAGCCTGGACAAGAAACTTCGCTCCGCTTCTTGGTATTCCTGAAGAGTCAGCTACAGGAACAGCCAGTGGAGCATTAGCGGCTTATCTCTACTGTCATGGACTGCTCAGAGAAAATCAGAAGCGTGACCTGATCTTCAGGCAGGGTGAATCCATGGGGAGACCTTCTGAAATCAGGGTGGTCATGACTGCTTCGGATAAGGATATTGAAAGGATACAGGTTGGTGGCAGCGTAATGGACATTACGAGATTCGATCTGGAGATCTAGCGGTCTGATGAATGAATGATTATAATCTGCATTTCGCGTTTGATAAACTCTCTTTAGGGAGACAGTGAAATAAATACTGTCTATCCTAAAGAGAGTTTTTATCATGCTTTCTGGGCACGCGCCACAAAAGAAAACCGCAGACCATGAATGCTGAAGCATCCCTTGATCTGCGGATAATCCCGTTTGTTAGTACTGTATACATTTATTGTTTTTTTTATGATGGATCAGAGATGAAATCTCATGGTGCTTGTTATATATGCATTCTTTTTCCGAATTCATTTCGGATACTGTTTCCCTGAAGGATAAAAATGGCTGAAAGGAAAATCAGACTGATTGCAATGCTGATTATTGAAGGGTATCTGACGTCCACCCAACCAAAAACGAGAAACAGAACGGGGATGATGCCGAACAGTGCACACATCAGTGCATAGGTGATATAATCTCTGTTTCCCAGCTTCATGATGATTGCAATGGCATACATGAGGATCAGGGCTATGATGCAGAGAATGGGAATGACATAGTTAAGTGACCATCCGCGCCAGCCTGTATTCCAGTCCCAGAATATGGACAGCAGTGAAATAATAGCCACCTGCCAGACGATTTTCTTCGGGATATGGAATCTTTTCTGCACCAGAAAAATCATATCGATCCAGATACTGCCAAGACCCAGAAGAATAAGGATCGGCCAGTTCAGCTCCACAGGATAGATAAAATAGATGGTGAAGCTGAGTACCACCAGTACGATGGAGATGAAGATCAGTACCTTCAGTTTCATATGACTTTTAAGATAGGATGGAACCTCGGGGAAAGTGATCAGTCTGTCTTTTTCATTCACCTGTGGGAGCTTGTTTCCGCATAGCGGGCAGCTCTCACGAGTTTCAAGGACACCTATATTGCAATGGTCGCAGTGCTGCATGGTATTCACTCCCTTATATATTTGATGAAATGGCTACAGTAACCCCTTTTTCAGTCAGAAACTGAAAGAAGATCCTCTGAATGTCGGTATCATGGAAGGGTGAAATAAAGTTGATGACAAGCTCATCCAGATAGGAACAGATGACGATCTGCGGTCTTCTGGCACTGACATAAATACTGAACTTCTTGATAAAAGGTTCAAATTCCTTAGGCATAACGATTCTGCCTACATTCGAAATGGAAGATGTGATGTGGCGATCTCCCAGAGCGTTCGCTATCTTCAGTGCGATGTCCTTTATCGGAAGTGGAATGATTCTTGCGAACGGATTTTTTTCCAGAGACATGAGCTCGTCAAGATGGGCATTGATCTTCTCTTTAGTCAGTTCGTTCTTGAAACTTTCACTCACAGAGGTGATGATATCCTGAAGTTCATGGCTTTCTTTTGAAAAATCATACTGAATATTCATCGTACCGAAAAAGTTTCTTGCGGTTCTTGATTCGAAATATTGTCTGAGGTTTATGGGTACCTGAAGAACCACCGGGTTTTTTCTCATTTTCGATGGCATATCTCTATTGATTGCATAAAAGTAGAGTGCAGTGAGAAATATCGTCATGGTCGTATCATATTCATGGGCCAGTTCCAGCACTTTCTTTGCCGAAAGAGTACCTTCAATCAGTTTGGTTCTATTCTCCTCGACTTTACTTCCTCGGATCTGATATGCACGTGCTGATGGAATCTTTTCCACCGCATCGCTTCCGGATCGTTTATAATAGGTCTTTTCAAAACTGTCAGCTGTTTTCTGGCTCATCGATGCTTTATGGCTGATGTATGGGAAATCCTCAGGTAGAAGATGGCTGTACTTGATGGTCATATAATGATAGATCAGGGTTTCAAAGAACCATATGGCACCGGCACCATCACTTAGTGCATGGAATATTTCCACACTGATCCGGTTTCTGAAATAAAGTACGCGAAAGAGGAGGCTCTTTTCCTCCTTTATGTACAATGGCGCACAGATGGGCTTCTGCTCTTCCTCTACGACGGGTTCAAGATCACTAGCCTCAAAGTAGTACCAGAATGCGCCTCTTCTTAGAACGGACCGGTAAAAAGGGAAACTCTCCAGAGTGGGTCCCAGAGCTCTTCTAAGTGATTCCGGGTCTACTTCCTCCATCAGTTCACAGGAAAGTCTGAAAACTTTCGTATCCCTGTTGGTGGTGGTAGGAGGGAAGATTTTTGAAGCATTATCAAGTTTTGACCATTTGACTTTTCTGTTTTCTTTCAACCTGCTCCCTCCCGGATGCATTAACCTTCCTCTGAAAGGAAGAGCTTTATTATTTCGTAAGTGCTATCGATGGTATCCTGTGCAAGAGGATTCCCCAGATATCCGTGTATTGCATCATTCATTCTGAATACACGGACTGTATTTCCCTGACTTCTCAGTTTCTTTCCATATGCTTCACCCTCATCACGCAGAGGATCGAATTCCGCAGTAATGATCAGTGTTTTCGGCTGAAAAGTGAGATCTTCAGAGAGCAGAGGCGCAACATAGGGATCTTTTCTTGCTTCTGCATCAGGAACATAAAGCTCCATATAATCCTGTATTCTCTCTGCCGTCAGAAGATAATTTTCTCCGTTTTCCAGAACGGATCTGTAGGGAGACGCTTCTGTATGGTCATAGTACGTTGCAGGGTAAATGAGTATCTGTCTTTCTGGATGGAAATCGCCAGTGTCTCTTGCTTTGAGTGAAACAACTGCTGCAAGGTTCCCGCCTGCGCTGTCTCCGATGAGAGTGATATTCTCCTTTTTACAGCTCAGGAGCTGAGGATTCCTATAGATCTCCCGTACAGCGATATAACAGTCCTCAAGTCCCATGGGAAAGGGATGCTCAGGCGCAAGAGAATAGTCAATGGAGACGACAGTATGTTTTGTGGCTTCAGCCAGCCCCACGCATACTGGTGTGTAGGAATCGATGTCCCCGATGACCCATCCGCCGCCATGAATGAAGATCATGACCTGTGGTGAGGGTCCTGATTGAGGATGAAAGACTCTTATGGGTATTTCACGGTCGCCAGACATGATTTTCCGGTCCAGACTCAGGTAATCGCTCTTCAGAGACGGAGTCATGATTTTCTGAACCTTGCGATATAAACGGTAGTTTTTCTTGATATTCAGGTTGATGCCTGACAGGGCTTTTAATGTTATCCTGGTCCATTGCTTCATATTGTAATCTCACTTTCTTTGAGCTTAGTATACCTTATTATTCCTGAGCTTTGAAGGAAAATCTTGGCTTTTGATTCCTGGATGGATGATGAATACTTTCAAATTCAAAGTTTATTGTCACTAAGTGTGAACAAGGTTATAATGAGACGGTAAATAAGAATTGTAATTGAACACAAGTACAGAGATTTAAAGGAGGCAGATCATGGAAAGAACTATAGGAACAGTATCGCGCGGAATCAGAGCCCCCATAATCAGAGAAGGGGACGACATATCGAAGATTGTGGTAGAGTCTGTAATGAAGGCTGTGAAAGCGGAAAACATCATTCTTCAGAACAGGGATGTCGTTTCCGTTACAGAAGCTGTGGTGGCAAGGGCACAGGGAAATTATGCAGCAGTAGACCATATTGCGTCAGATGTTAAAGCAAAATTCGGTGGAGAAACAGTAGGTGTGATTTTTCCGATCCTTAGCCGTAACAGATTTTCATTATGTCTGAAGGGGATAGCAAGAGGTGCTGAAAAGATCGTCCTTATGCTGAGTTATCCAGCAGATGAAGTCGGGAATGCCCTTGTTTCACTGGATATGCTCGATGAAAATGGTATAGATCCCTACCAGGATGTGCTCACAGAGGAGCGCTTCCGAACTTTATTCGGCTATGAAAAACATCCGTTTACAGGAGTGGACTATATCCAGTTCTATAAAGAGATTATTGAAGCAGAAGGATGTGAAGTGGAGGTTATTCTTGCCAATCAGCCTAAAGCGATTCTGACTTATACCCGATCTGTTCTGAGCTGCGACATCCATACCAGATTGCGAACGAAGAGACTTCTCGTTCAGGCCGGAGCGGAAAAAGTATACAATCTCAGCGATATTCTGAACGTTTCCATAGACGGAAGCGGATACAATGAGGATTATGGTCTTCTGGGCAGCAACAAAGCAACGGAAGAAACACTGAAACTTTTCCCGAGAGACGGACAGAAGGTGGTTGATGAAATTCAGAGCCAGCTGAAAGAACTGACAGGAAGGGATATTGAAGTGATGATATATGGTGACGGTGCCTTCAAGGATCCCGTTGGCGGAATCTGGGAACTGGCAGATCCGGTGGTGTCTCCTGCATATACTAAAGGTCTTGAAGGACAGCCGAATGAGATCAAGCTTAAGTATATCGCGGATAATGAATTCTCACACCTTAAGGGCGATGAACTCAAAGAAGCGATTACTGCATATATCAGTCAGAAAGGTGAAAATCTCTATGGGGATATGACAGCAGAAGGCACTACGCCTCGAAGACTGACAGATCTCTTAGGCTCACTGAGCGATCTGACTTCAGGCAGTGGGGATAAGGGAACACCGATCATCCTGATTCAGGGATATTTTGACAATTATGCAAAATAACCTCAGAGCCCTGTTGATAAATGCGGGTAATCGATATGAGAATTGAACCGTTTCTGTCCATGCTTCACGAAAATGCACTGTTCAGGGGATTAAGCCATAATGAGCTGAAAGATATGCTCTCATGCTTCGGTGCTTATCTGTCCTTTCATCAGAAGAATGAAACTGTTGCCATAGAAAACGAAAAACTTGAAGGAATCGGAATCATCCTAGAGGGAAGTGTTTCCATCGGAAAGGACTCCGCTTCAGGAGACAGGATGATGATCGCAAGACTAGGTACAGGAGAGATGTTCGGAGAAGTTGCAGCATTTTCAGGAACTGTATGGACAGCCACTGTCGTTGCAGAAAAAGATACCAGGATCCTGTTTATTCCTCCAAGAGCTTTTCTTGAAACAGAGAACACGGATTGTGCCGGAAAACAGAAGGTGAGCCTTAATCTTCTTCAGATCGTGTCCATGAAGGCAAAACACCTTAATGAAAAAATCGAACTCCTTTCGCTGAAAGGAATCAGGAAAAAAATATGCGGATATCTGCTGATGCAGCACGGGAAAACCATGGAGAACGAATTTACCGTTCCTTTGAAAAGGGGAGAAATGGCGGAATTTCTTCAGGTATCCAGACCATCATTATCCAGAGAACTGACCCTTCTGAAGGAAGAGGGAATTATCGATTTTGAGGGAAGCCACTTTCAGCTTAAAGATATGGACGCACTGGCAGACCAGCTTAAATTCTGAATATCAGACACGGAGCAGTCATGAATGACAACACATCATTCATGACTGCTCTTTCTCTCCAGAGAATAAACTTCGGAAAATACTGCTGATAAACGTTCTCAACTGTTTATTTCTGGTATCTCCAGATACCGATTTATTTTCTTCTGAATGCTAGACTGGTAAAGACGCTGATTTTATGCAGAATGAAAAGGAGAAAAAGATGCAGAATGTATATATCGATCATCGGGATACACTTTTCCAGGTGACAGAAAATCATAAAGAGGCACTTGAACTGCTGGTCTCATTGGGGTTTGACAATCTTAAAGATGAAAATCAGAGGCAAAGCCTTGGACGTGTCATCAGTATAGGTGATGCTTTAAAAACGAAAGGGATCAGTCTTGATGCTTTCAACCTGCAGCTTAGAGACAGAATTGCACTTTCCTCCGAGACAGCCCAGCTTAAAGGGCATTTTCATAGCACGGTGAAGATGGCTGGTGTTCTGCCATGCCCTGTTAGAGTACCGCTTATGGAGGCTTTTGAGTCCTGGACAAGCCGGCAGACATTTGATTTCAATCTAGAATACGATCTGAAAGCCGCATCCATGGGCATCAGCTGGCTGGAGGAGACACTGGCGGAGAAGGGAAGTGATGACCTTCCGGATCTGTTCATATCAGCGGGCTTTGATATGTTTTTTGACAGGAAGCTTTTCGGGAAGTTCAAATCCGAGAATCTCTTTGAGGACTTTTCAGGATTTGAAGAGTATCATAAAGATTTTCAGAATGGATATATGAGCCTTCCAGATCCAAAGAAACAGTATTCGATGATCGGGGTTGTACCTGCAGTTTTTCTTGTCAACATCAAGGAGCTTGGGAACAGACAGGTACCTCTGAGCTGGGCAGACATTCTGAAGGATGAATTCAGAAACAGTGTCAGCCTTCCTGTGAGCGATTTTGACCTGTTCAATGCGATTCTGCTCAATATCTATAAAATGTATGGGGAAGAGGGAATCAAAAGACTTGGACATAATATGCAGAGAAGTATGCATCCTTCAGAGATGGTCAAGTCACATATGAAACTTCTGGAAAGACCAAGTGTGACCATCATGCCTTACTTCTTCACTAAGATGGTAAAGAAAGGCGGTCCGATGGAAGCCATATGGCCCGAAGACGGAGCAATCATGAGTCCCATTTTTCTCCTGACGAAAAAGAATAGAAAGAAAGAACTGAAGCCCATTGTGGATTTCCTCTGCTCGAAAGAGGTTGGGGAGATACTCTCCCATAACGGCAGATTTCCCAGTGTGAATCCGGATGTGGATAACCTTATTCCCTCGGAGAACAGATATATGTGGCTGGGTTGGGACTTTATCGAAGAACATGATCTTTCAGCGCTCATCAGAAAATGTGAGAAGCTGTTTGATCAGGCCATGAAAGGGGAGATCTAAGATGAATCTGGTTACCGTTTCGGGACCGCCGTCTTCAGGAAAGACATCGGTGATTCTGAAAACCATAGATGCCATGAAAAAAAGAGCACTTGCAGTAGGTGTTGTAAAGTTCGACTGTCTATATACTGATGATGATGTTCTCTATCAGAAGGCAGGAATACCTGTCATCAAAGGGCTTTCAGGATCACTTTGTCCGGACCACTATTTTGCGAGCAATATCGAAGAAGTGGTCAGATGGGGGAGGAAAAAAGATCTTAGTCTTCTGATCACCGAAAGTGCAGGTCTGTGCAACAGATGTTCGCCCTATATCAAAGGCATTAAATCAATCTGTGTAATTGATAATCTGAGCGGGATCAATACACCTAAAAAGATCGGACCCATGCTGAAGACAGCTGACATTATTGTGATCACTAAAGGCGATATCGTATCACAGGCTGAAAGAGAAGTCTTTGCCTCAAGGGTCCATTCTGTGAATCCTAAGGCTGTGATCATGACCATCAACGGTCTGACAGGACAAGGCGCATACGAGCTCAGTACACTTCTCTATGAAGAATCGGAAGACGTACAGACCGTACGTGGAAGAGAACTGAAGTTTCCCATGCCTTCAGCACTATGTTCATACTGTCTTGGAGAAACAAGAATCGGTGAAGAGTATCAGATGGGTAATGTAAGAAAGATGAAAATAGGTGATGCCGATGCATAAGACATATCATAAGAAAAAACTTGCTGATCTTTTGAAAGTCTATCCATTCATTACAGGATATCTTGAGCAGAATAAACTGGATATGAGAGGTAATGAAGACTATACTCTGGAAGAATATCTGAACCTGATTTCGGAAGAAGAGCGTGAAGAACGGGCTATGGATATTCATAAACTTGCTTCCGATTTCGATGCATACATCGATCAGATGATTTCCTTTCTTGGTCTGGATAAGGAGACGGTAGACAGTATCACCATCCTTGCCGGGAAAGACAAGTCGGGCAATGCCGAAACATTTGGCGAACTGACCATCAGAAAAAGCGAGATTGTATCCATAGTAGGACCCACAGGTTCAGGAAAAAGCAGACTCCTGGCTGATATCGAGTGGGCAGCGAACAAAGATACGCCTACAGACAGAGTCGTACTCATAAACGGTGAGACGGCAGACAAAGAACGAAGATTCTCAACAAGCAACAGACTTGTTGCACAGCTCTCCCAGAATATGAATTTCGTCATGGATCTGAGTGTCAAGGAGTTTATCGAGCTGCATGCACTGAGCCGTATGGTTGAGAATGTGGATGATGTCATCAAAAGGATCGTAGATGCCGCAAATGATCTGGCTGGGGAGAAATTCAATCTTGACACACCGATCACAGGTCTAAGCGGAGGACAGTCCAGAGCGCTTATGATTGCAGATACGGCAATCTTAAGCAGATCACCGATTGTGCTCATCGATGAAATCGAGAATGCGGGTATAGACAGAAAGCGTGCTCTTGATCTTCTGATCAGTGAAGAGAAGATTGTACTGATGGCAACACATGATCCCAGTCTTGCACTGATTGCAGATAAAAGAATCATCATCAGAAACGGAGGGATCTACAAAGTGATCGAGACCGAGAACGAAGAGAAGTCCATCCTGGAGGAGCTGGAGAAAATGGATGCAATCATCAATCAGATGAGAACCAGCCTGAGAAAAGGCGAAATTCTTGAAATCAATAAATATAGAATGAGAGAGGTAGAAAAACATGCATGAAGGATGTAACGGAAGTTTTGCAAATGGAGAAGAGGTAGTCAGCAAGGTAAGGTTCATGGGCTTTTCTGAACAGCTGATGCCAATGCCACTTGTCATCAGCTGTGTGGAATGCAGAAGCGATTTTGAAATGAGCACTTTTGAAGACAGATGCCCTAAGTGCGGTATGGTCTATGGCGTGACGCCCTGTCATGCATTTGATCCGGAGAATATCAAAGCGGCTGGAATCGGATATTAATTCTTTTCTTCAGCTTTCTACAAAGGACTGCCATTTATTAAACAGCAGGAATTGTTACAGCCAGCGAACTTAAAACGCTGGCTTTCAGTTCGGTCAGACGGAATTTACTTGTCTTCATGAATGTATTCTAGTGATTTTTACAGGAAATGGGACAGACCTGACAGGTCAAAGAAGCAAATTATTAGAAAGCTTATTGCCTTGAATGCATGCACTTACGAATTTAGTTAACCGGATAAAATTTATGCTCTGGTATTTTGCAGGCGATGATATTTTCTCCTCTTTCTTTGGTAGAATGGTAATTAAGAACAGGACTTGTTATAGAACAGTATGTCATGGTAAGGGGGAGAGTATGACAGTAATCGGAAATCAGAAACTTAAAATTCTATACCTGATGAAGATGTTCACTGAACTGACAGATGAGGACCATAGTATCCGAATATCTGATATGATCGAGGAGCTTGATAAATATGGAATATCTGCTGAAAGAAAATCGATTTATGCGGACATTGAAACACTGAAAATCTTCGGTATGGATATCAGTATGAGAAAGTCAAAGAATACAGAATACTATCTGGCCAGCCGAGACTTTGAACTTGCAGAACTGAAGCTGCTTGTGGATGCCATACAGTGTTCGAAATTTGTGACGCATAAAAAGAGCTTTGAACTCATCAAGAAAATTGAACAGCTGACGAGCAAGAAGCAGGCACAGACGCTGCAGAGGCAGGTGTATGTGGCCAATCGCGCGAAGTCAGTCAACGAAAACATCTATTATAATGTCGACAAGCTCCATCAGGCTATTGCAGAAAACAGGAAGGTTTCATTCCGGTATTTTGACTACAGTATCAGTAAAGAGAAGGTATACAGGAAAGACGGAGAACGTTATTATATCAGTCCCTATTCATTATCCTGGGATGATGAGAACTATTATGTCATAGCATATTATGAAAAGCATGACAGTTTTGTTCACTATAGAGTGGATCGCATGAGTGACATCACCGTTCTCGATGAAATTAGAAATCCGTTAAAAGAAGAAACCAGATTCAATATCGCAGAGTATGCCAAACAGACTTTCAATATGTTTAACGGTATTGACGAGATTGTCCGCCTTGAGTTTGACAACGATCTGGTCAATCAGGTTCTCGACCGTTTTGGGGCAGATATCCTGATCGAGAAGATGAGCGAGAGTACTTTCTCCATCCGTACAACTGTCAAGGTGAGCAGCACCTTCTATTCCTGGCTTGCGCAATATGGGAAAAAGGTGAGAATTATCTATCCGGAACAGGTAAAACAGGATTTCGTGAAATTTCTGAACGAAATCCTGAATCAGTACTCAAATAGAAAAGAATCCTGATTTTTCAGGATTCTTTTCTTTAGCTGCGTATATATAGATATTGTCCGCTGATCATTGTTTTTTCCACCTTGATGTCCTTGATTGCAGAGGCTTCCACATCGAAATAGGGATCGCTCAGAACTACGAGATCTGCATAGTATCCTGGAGCGAGCCGTCCTTTCCGATCTTCCTCAAAACTCATATGAGCCGCATTTACGGTGACATTATCCAGTGCAGAAAAACGGTCAACACGTTCATGGGGGTAATATCCTTCTTCAGGATACATCTTCAGATCCTGACGGTTGACAGCAGAGTGCAGGTTTTCCATGACATGGAACTTTTCAATAGGCGCATCAGTGCTGTAGGCCACTTTGATGCCCATCTTATCCATAGTACCGAATGCATAGGAAGTTTCTGCCATTTTCTTTCCTACACGATCTTCCACGATATGCATATCGTTATGAAGAAAAATCGGCTGAGCGTATACCATTAGATTCAGTTTCTTAATTCTTTCAAGTAGCGGTCTGTCGGTAATCTGCACATGAATGAGACCATGTCTGTTGGGATTACCTTCTCTCATGATTTTTTCATAGCAGTCCAGAACTCTTTCAATAGCACCATCTCCGATAACGTGAATTGCGGTCTGTATATCATTTTCTTCTGCCAGAGTGATGAATTCCATGATTGATTCTTCACTCATGGTGGCTATTCCATTATTTGACGGATCATCTGCATAGGGTTTCCGCATATATGCCGTTCTTGCACCTAGTGAACCGTCTGCATACATTTTCAGTAGTCCATATCTCAGGAATGAACCATCACTCCTGTCCCATCCGCTTTCTATACGTGACTGGAAAGTTTCGATTTTCTCAGCATGCACCTGATGATAGATTCTGACTGCATTCTTATCCCGGGTGTAAATTCTGTAGGCTTCCTCCATGATATTTGAATCGTCACTGTCCAGCCAGATGTCATTGACCTGAAGAGAGGTCAGTCCTTCTTTGAGCGCATCTTGAGCAGCAGATCTGATGTGGTTTACTATACTCTCCACTGTGACTTTTTCAAGCAGTATATCTAAAAGCCTGATGGCATTTTCCCGGAAGATTCCATTTGGCTTTCCGTCCGGACCCAGATCAATCTGCCCACCTGAAATATCTGGGGGAGGGTCAGAAAGATTGAGCATTTCTAAAGCTTTGGAGTTGATGACGGCAAGATGACTGCAGGCTCTTGTGAAAATTACAGACCTGCTGAGGGTGATTTCATCAAGATCCCGTTTATCCGGAAGTCTTTTCTCTGCAAAGTAATCCTGGTTGAATCCTCTTCCTGATACAGGTCTGTCTGATTGTTGTTGCTTGCTGATGAACCTTCTACCTCGTTCTACCAAATCTTCTACTGATGAAGAGTCATAGAGGTCAACTGTAGAGCGTGCAAGACCAGACTGATAGAAGTGAAGATGTGCATCGTTGAATCCTGGTACCACTGTTTTTTCTCCAAGATCTTCTATCTCATCAGGGCTTAAGTATATTTCCATTTCCATGGCTTCAGCTCCAGATGATACGATGACACCATCCTCAATATATAAGGCGTTTGTAAACGCATCGCGGTTCTGGTAGATCTTTCCGTTTTTTAAGAGCAGACGCATAGAAGCCTCCTTATGTGCAGCTGAGATGGACGGCTAAATTTCTGCCTTAGCCGTCAGTGTTGAATCTATTTTATCATAAAGTTCATTCAGATCATTAAATTGATTGTCCTATGATGGAGATTCAGGACGAAAATTAAATGAATCTGTTACGATTATTACAAAATTGTTATTGTATAAGCTATAGGATAGGTAGAACTATGTTATACTGTTAACATCGTATATTTTCAGAATAGAAAGAATGATTGTGCCATCTGGAGGAGTGCTATGAAGAAAATCAATTATCCGCTTTTACTAGGTGGAGTGATTCTAATCCTTTTACTGGTCCTGACCTATTTTCCCCATGTCTTCACCTCAAGGGATCCGATACATGAAGAACCGCCGAGGTATATCGAATACATGAAAGACGGAGAACTTGTTGAAGAACTGTCGGTCAATCCCATGAGACCGAACACCATAAATGTGATGGGCACAGATGATGCAGGTAGAGATATTTATGCAAGACTTGTGTACGGAACAAGAAATACAATGAGACTGGGTTTTCTGATTGCGCTTTTTCGAATGCTGATAGCATTGCCTTTAGGTATACTGTCAGGAATGGGAAACAGAACCGTCAGTCAGATCATCAGATTTTTCAGCACTTTTTTCAGTGCTGTACCGGTTCTGATTTTCAGTTTTGTTGTGCTGAACTTCAACTACTTCTATAGGATGCAGATGGGCAGATCCATTCTGGCCTTCTCCATTGTGCTTACCATTGTAGGCTGGTCTAAACTTGCCTCTATGATTGAGGATGTCACAAAAAGAATCATGGATGAAGATTTTATAGAGGGAGAGATCGCAATCGGGAAAACGCGACTCCAGATTGTCTTTCAGAATGTACTGCCTCACGTTATACCTGCAGGCGTAAGTCTGTTTTTCAAAGAAATGGCTATGGCGCTGTTTCTTGTTGCACAGCTGGCCGTACTTTACGTCTTTGTCGGTACGACAAGAGAGATCAAAGCTATGGCTTTCAGAGCGAACTACCAGATGGGTCTTGAACCTGAGTGGGGTGGAATGCTCTCCCGAATCACTTCCGATGTCATGAAATTTGAGGAGGTATGGTGGGCATCCTTATTTCCCGTTCTCTTCTTCGCAACGGCCATTATGGGAATCAACCTTCTGGGAGAAGGTCTCCGTATGGAGTTTCAGAAAAGAAATTCAAGAATCATCAGTCTGATCAGACAGGGGTTTGCAATGCTTTCTCCAAAGCTTCTCTATCTGCAGATCAGGGAATTCAGAAAGTATTACAGACCGGTCCTTGTGAAATTCGGCGCTGTGCTCCTCATACTGATCTATATCTTCGTACCCAGATACAAAAGTATCGTACCTTTTCAGACGGACAACGCCATAAACCAGGTGATCGCTCTATCCGGGCCTGAGTTTGAAGGTCGGGTAAGCGGGAGCAGAGGTGGATACGAGGCAGGTAATTATATCATCGATTCTCTTAAATCTTATGGATATGAAGTCAGCACCGTGGAGATCAGTTATTACGAAAATGAAAGAAATATCGAGAATCTGAAGATCATGGCACCCATGACCGTCGCTGAAGGTGAAATCTCAATCAAAGCGGAGGACGGCTCCGTTAAGACCTTCAGACTTCATGAAGACTTTACTATCTTTTCACTCAATCGGGATGAACTGATAGAAGCTGGGGGTAGTGATTTCTTCTATAAGGGAATCGCTGCAGATGAAAATCATCTTGAGGCTGTTCCAGTCGACAGGGAGGTATTTCCTGTATCGGAGAGATATATCAGAGAGTTTCTTTCTTCAACAGCTTCACCGTTCAGTGAAAATAATATGAGGGGTGGAAATGTTTTCGGTGAAAAGGAATCTGCAAGGGAATACCGCCTCCAGTTTATGCTTCTGGATGATTATGAGTCTCGAAGCAATGCTTATCTTCATAAGACGCACACAATCCTCCCTTTTAAAAATCTGAGGGAAGAACTACTGAAGGGCTATGCTGAAATCGAAGTTTCCTTCAGCTACCCGGAACTGCCTGAATATGAGGGAAGAATCATTGAAGCTTTTCTGCCTGGTGATGAGTACACCAGGGAAAAGCCTGGTGAGACCATCGTCATCGGAGCATCTTATGACGGGATATATGCACCTGACAACAAAGCTTCAATTATGACCGCTACTCCGGCAGCAACGTCGTTAGAAGTGGCAAGAGAAGTATCAGAACTGTCGCCGCTTAATAGATCTGTCTCGTTTGTATTCTGGGATAATCAGATTGAAATCAAAAAAAACACGCCTGAAGAGGGCGCTTCCTACTACCATCATGAAGAAATGAAGACCATCGACATGGTTACGGATGGAGGATATTACTATTATGAAATTGATTTTGCGGGGCTAGGCAAGAAAAAGGATCTTTCTCTTGTCACTTTTCCCGCTCAGGGAGGAAGAAAACCTTCTTACCTCATCGGGACTCAAATGGAAAAAGTGCTTAAGGATATGAAAGTTCCATATAGAAGATTCCAGAGCATCTATTCCAATACAGCAAGCAGTTCCAGTTTAGGTGTATTTGATATGGTGACGAGATCTGCGCTCAATCTACGACTTAATGCTTTCTTTACAGTAGGTATCGGACAGTCACATGTTCATGAAATGGGTACAGAGAAAGACAGATTGGAAAATCTGAACAGAAGCAATATGGGCAATATCGGACAGGTCGTGCTTGACAATCTCACCATGAACCCTTATCTCATGGGAGAGACACCCTGATGGAAGAATGAGGAGAGAAATATGATAGAAGTCAGAAATCTGAAAAAACACTTTGTGACAAAAAACAGCCTCTTTGGAGATGAACCCGAAGTGATTCACGCGGTAAACGGCATCGATTTTACTGTAGGTAACGGAGAAACCTTAGGTCTTGTTGGTGAATCTGGCAGCGGAAAATCAACAACCGGAAGACTGGTCTTAAGACTTCTGGAACCTACATCCGGATCGATATTACTGGACGGAAAAGACATCAGTACCATTTCCAGCAGAGATTTCAGGAAAATCAGAAAAGATCTGCAGATGGTCTTTCAGAATCCCTATTCTGCACTGGATTATAAAATGACGATAGAAGATATCCTCATACAGCCTTTGCAGATTCATAAAATTGTCCCGCCCCTTGAATATAAGACCGAGGTTTACAGACTTCTGGACCTTGTAGGCCTTGATAAGGCATCAGCCCGAAAATTTCCCCACGAGTTCAGCGGCGGACAACGCCAGAGAATAGGGATAGCAAGAGCTTTGTCGACTAAACCGAGGTTCATTGTCTGTGATGAACCTGTATCCGCACTGGATGTATCCGTCCAGTCTCAGATCCTGAACCTCACCATGGATCTTCAGAAGGAATTTGGTCTGTCCTATCTTTTTATCGCCCATGATCTCCATGTCATCAAACATGTCAGTGATCAGGTGGCCATCATGTATCTGGGGAAAATTGTGGAAACAGGAAACAGCGAAGAACTTTTTAATCGGCCGATGCACCCTTATACGAAGGCGCTCCTTGCTGCTGTGCCTGGTCAGGGTGAGCATAAACTGTTGGGTGGAAGAAGACTTGAAGGTGAGATACCAAGTTCTATAAAACTTCCTGATGGGTGCGCTTTTCACACAAGATGCCCATATGCCATGGACATCTGTAAAGAGAGTATTCCCATACTCACCGAAAGAGAAGGAAGAAAAGTTGCCTGCCATCTGTATCCCTAATGAGTTGAAATCTGGAGGTAATTATGAATTCAAGGCAAAGGAAGCTATTAAGAATCATATTGGGAAACGTCCTGCTTTTATTCTCGGTAATCGCAGGTGTGATCGTCATTACGGGTGTGCCAATAAATTTTGACATCATCTATGAAAAAGGAAGGTATCAGCCTAATATGCCCATGGCTGAAATATATCGTGCAATAAGGTCGAATTTTGAATTTGTCATTTCCGGAAAAGCAAGAGATCTGGATATCCTTGGCGAGTCTGTGGGCAGTATCTTCAACACCGCAGCAGGAAGAAGCGGAATCGTTCTTTTCTTCGGTATTCTTCTCGCTGTGATTATCGGCATTCCAAAGGGAATCATCGACAGCCGAAAGAAAGATCGAGCAGGAACATTTAAAATGCTTCAGTCGCTTGTGCCGCTTTCAGTTCCTGATATTCTGACTATAGGTCTTGTACAGATACTCGCGCTGTATCTGTTTAAGAATGGTATGACTTTTCTCGGCATAGGACCGATTGAGTTCAAAGGGGATCAGTTCTGGTACAATTCAATCTACCCGATTCTATCGATCTCCATCCTCCCGGCAGCCTATATTGCAAGAACGACAGCTACAGCAATTGAGGAAGGTTTCTCAAAGCCTTATATTCTGGCTGCAAGAGGGAAGGGCTGCTCAAGATATAGAATCATCAAAAACCATCTCATGAAAAGTGTAGTTTATGAGGTTCTATCTGTGTTTCCTACAATTCTGACCATGATGTTTTCCAGTCTGGTGATCGTAGAACGACTCTTCTATTATAGAGGCATCGGCTACCATATGATTGAGTTTTATACCTCAAGCAGGATAGATCCTGTACAGGGGAATATGGCTTTCAGTTATTTTATGACCATAATGGCAGTTGTCTATTTCTTCATTCTGCTGATGTTCAACGTTCTCAAAGATGTAGTGATACCACAGGTGAAATCATGATTCGCGGTCTAATACGCGTCAGGAGGAAAATATGTCACTTCTTAATGTAAAAAATATTAAAACATACTTTTTTCTGGATGGTGAAGAGCTTCCAGCTGTTGATGATGTGAGCTTTACACTGGAACAAAACAGGACTCTTGCCATCATTGGTGAATCGGGAAGTGGGAAGAGTGTTCTTGTTCTGAGTATCATGAAACTTGTTGATCATCCTGGAGAAATCATCCAGGGTGAAGCGTATTTTATGGGAGAGACTGAAGGCGATCTGCTCAGGATGAAGGAAAAAGAAATGCAGAAGATACGTGGAAACGAAATTGCAATGATCTATCAGGATCCCATGTCCACGCTTAACCCACTGATTCCTGTCGGAAAACAGATTGAAGAAGCGCTCTATATCCATAAGAAGGGATCAAAGAAGGAAATCAGAAAAAAAGCCATGGAACTGATGACCGACGTAGGAATACCTGATGCGAAAAAAAGGTATGGAGATCTGCCCAGACAGTTCAGCGGAGGTATGAGGCAGAGGATCATGATCGCCATGGCCATTTCCTGCGCGCCAAAGATCCTGATAGCCGATGAGCCCACAACAGCTCTGGATGTGACCATACAGGCGGAAATTCTGGATCTTCTCAAAAAACTTCAGAATGAGAACCAGATGGCTATGATACTGAATACACATGATTTAGGGGTTGTAGAAGATATGGCACATGATGTGTGTGTGATGTACTGTGGAAAAATCATGGAGAAAGCGCCTAAAGAGAAACTTTTCCTGAATCCTATGAATCC
The DNA here is from genome assembly GCF_032054185.1 of Proteiniclasticum sp. Lineage (NCBI taxonomy): Bacteria > Bacillati > Bacillota > Clostridia > Eubacteriales > Clostridiaceae > Proteiniclasticum > Proteiniclasticum sp. Next base: position 406 of record NZ_DAMBTF010000033.1, on the reverse strand, counting down.
TTATACCATCGGACTTATCGAATGCATGCCTGGTAAAGGTGAAGCTAAGGGAAGGTTGAATGCCATAGAAGGGTATGTTCCTCATCCCTCTGATTTTCCCAAAGGATGCAGGTTTTCAAATCGATGCCCCTATGCCATGGATAAATGCCATGAGACATTGCCCGAACTCAAAGAAGTAGCACCGGAACATCACGTAAGATGCTGGCTGGTCGAGGATGGAATACCGCTTATTCGCAATTAAATGGTGTAATGGTCAACAGATTGATACCTGAAGCCCCAGGAAGGTCTCAAATAGCCATTTCTGTCCTTACGAGTTTGACAATTGCTCTCATCTCCGTTAGAATAGGTATGTACTAAGAAATCAGTACTTTAACGCGGGGTGGAGCAGTTGGTAGCTCGTCGGGCT
>NZ_DAMBTF010000032.1:0-27413 GCF_032054185.1 Proteiniclasticum sp. | reverse complement strand
AATGAGAACCGATTTGTCCTTGAATTTCAGCTTCACGTTGTCATTGTAGAACGAAGGCCTGGATTTTTTTCTGCTTTTAAACCTGGGTTTCTCCGCCAGTTTCTGAAAAAACCTCCTGTAGGCGGAGCAGGCGTCTTTCACCGCCTGTTTGGCCACATTATTGGAGACTTCATGAAGCCAGGCGTATTCCTCCCGTTTCTTCATCTGTGTGATTTCTTTTCTCAAGTCATTGTCTGAAATAAACTGCCCTCCTGAGGCATAATTTTCCTCCTGCCGTCCTAAAGTCCAGTTATAGATGAACCGTGCAGTTCCGGCGGACTGGAAAAGCAGTTTTTCCTGGATTTGTGTGGGATATAATCTGATTTTCTTTGCCATGATCATTCTGAAACAGCTCCCCGATGATTGATTAGCCCTGTCAGCATACGGTATCCACGGCTTTCATTATTCTCCCGTATACTGAATACGAATACCAGGCTTTACACTATATTATAGGCAGAGCAGATCATTTTAATCATCTGGAATGAGATTTCTTTGGCGACTTTTTCAGATGGTTCTCGACAGCATCTTCCACAGAAACTGGTTTGAATCAACCTTAGAGAATTTGCAGCTTTTTATAAGGTTTATAAGATTCTGGCAGCTGTTACGTTACCGCCTACCAGTCTTGCTACAGCTAAAATATCTTCGGGGATGGTTATGCCCATTTTTTCAGCTGTGTCTTCATTGACGACAATCACCGGATTTTTCATCGTTGAAATGGAGAGTTCTGAAGGTTTTTTTCCGTCCAGCACTTCCAGTGCCATGAGTCCTGTTTCTCTGCCTAGTTCATAGTAATCCAGCCCGGCGGAAATCAGTCCGCCTGCATTGACCCCTGCATCCTCCGCGCAAAAGACAGGAACATTTTTTTCTGTTGCCAGTTTTATGATGATGGCATAGGCCGAGGCGACTGTATTGTCCGTTGGGGCGTATAATACGTCGATGCCTTCCAGCGCACTGGGCAGTACGGCATTCACGTCGTTAAGATTTGTAATACCCACTTCTTTCAGGGTGAATCCCTGCTTTTCTGCTTCCACTTTCAGCTCATTCACCTGATAGATAGAATTTGCTTCGGATGTATTATAGATGACACCGATGGTCTTTGCTTCAGGAAGCACTTTATTCAGGATTTCCAGCTGAGGACCGATGGGTACACCGTCTGAGGTTCCTGTCACATTTGTACCTGACGATTCAAAGGACTCTGCAATTCCTGCATCCACCGGATCTGTTACAGCGGTGATGATGATGGGAATGTCCTTCGTGGCATTATAAGATGCCTGAGCACTTGGTGTTGCAATGGCAAATATCATGTCTTTTTTTCTGGCTGTAAAATCCTGCGCGATGCTGAGCGCTGTCGGCTGCTCACCTTGAGCGTTCTTATAGTCGATTTCGATGTTCTCTCCTTCAATATAACCATTCTCCTTGAGTACATCCAGAAATCCCTGTCTTGAAGCATCCAGCGCTTCGTGAACGACAAACTGATTGATTCCGATTGAAATCACGTCTTTTTTGCTTTCGCAGCCTGTAGCCCCAAGGGCTATGATTACAGCTGCCGCAGCGATCCATTTTTTTCCTACCATTCTACTTATCCTCCTGATACTACGATTGTTTTCATGAATATTTCATGAATTAACTTATTATATGGAGGAGCGAAGACCTTTGCAAGGAAGAGCCTTGTCCGGTATCCCTTTGAATGTCAAAAAAACGGGTGATATATTAATGGTATTGAGAAATATATAGCGCGAAATTGACTGATTCATACTCCGGGAAAAAATGTAAACAACTATAATATAATATTCTGAAATTTTGATAATATAGAGGAAGCAGGCATCTGAAATAGATACCTGCTTCCTCATGATCCTGTATGTTCTTCTAAACGGATAGGGTACGGTGCCCGATGCCTATGGCAAATTCATTGAGATGAAGAAGTCCGATACTGACATATATGCAGACGGCAATATCTTCTCCCATGCGGACAAGTCCGATTTTTCCGCCCACATTGAGATTGTTGGATCTTTCCAGAATCTGCATGAGTGCATCTCTTGCTGCACCCATCACGGCTCCTTCGGAGGCGTATTCTTCCGGAATAAGTCCTGCTCTTTTTGATGCAACAAGAGCCCGTTCCAGTATTTTTGTGATGCTGATTGAGACATTGCCTCCAATATCTACAGCCGCAGCTTTTGCACCCATGGTTTCAAGCTTTGCGATGAGTTCCTTTTCTTCCTCTCGTGTAGTCAAGGCGAGCCGTACGGCTTCCTTTGGTACATCCAGACTTCTGATCATATAACTGCACCTCTTTATATTACTTTTCTCACCAGGCAGTTCCACTATAGAATCTCCCGGTGAATGCTAAAATTATAGAATTTAAGGTTCCTGCCAGAAAGCATCTCAGCTCTTCTTTCCGCTTTTCCTCATGCTGCGGCTTCCGATGACATAGAAGAGAACAGCAGATAGAAGCATCAGAATGAGAATGAGAAATGCCGCGTACATGAAGAACCATTCGGGTAGGATCTTAATGACCGGGTCAATCCTCGGGTCGAAGATCCAGTAGTCGTTGGAAAAGGCGATTTCGTGGAAAATGACGAATGCTTTCGAGAAGTCCACGATGAAAGGGATCCCCAGAATGACTGGGATGATGAAAGTCAGTATGGCCGCTTTTTTCATGTAGACGAGTTCTCTTTCTCTTCTCTGTCTCATGTAGATGAAGAGAGACAGGATGAGCGTGACTGCAAAGAGAATATAGATGAGGTCGAAAATGACCTTCACTTCATAGAAATGAAATTCTCCCTGCGGGGACATGGCGAGTCCATCAAGCTGAAGCTTTCCTCTATAGAAAGGGTTAAGATAGTCTATGAGGATGTCATAGTTAGAACGGATGAGTCCTCCTGAATATTCTTCATTTAACGCCTGAATCCTGGGAATATTGAAATAGTAGAGAAGTCTTATGTTCAGACCTAGGATGACTGAACCGGAGATGATCATGAGCGAGTTTATAAGTGCATATAGATATTCCTTCATTCTGTGCATAGATCCGGCAATCACAAGGTTATGTCAATTGCCTCATTCACCTCTTCCATTATAATGTCAGACGAGAATGTTCTCGCCTTGTTTCATGAATAATGATATCATGATTTTGTGTCAGATATAAGGCGGGGTAAATGAAAGAAAAAAAGAGATTTTCTTTGATAATGGATGATAAACGGGTTTAATTCGTTTATTTATGCGATATTTAAGAGAAAGACCTTAAAATTATATTTGAAATCAGAATCAAATAAATTATAATAGGAAATAGATGTTAGCACTCTCCTTGTGTGAGTGCTAAAAATACTTTTCTTTAGGAGGAATGTCAAATGATCAGACCGTTAGGTGACAGAGTAGTTTTAAAGAGGCTGGAAGCCGAAGAAACCACAAAATCAGGAATCGTTCTTACAGGAGCCAGTAAAGAAAAACCACAGGAAGCTGAAGTCATAGCAGTGGGTCCAGGAGGATTCATAGATGGCAATAAGGTGGAAATGGAAGTCAAAGTTGGAGACAAGGTGCTATTCTCCAAATATGCGGGAACAGAAGTGAAGCATGATGGTGTAGAAGTCATTGTAGTCAGACAGAGTGACATACTTGCAGTTGTAGAATAGGAGGAAGAGAAAAGTTATGGCTAAGACAATCATATATGGTGAAGAAGCTAGAAGAGCAATGCAGAAGGGTGTAGACATCCTTGCAGATACCGTAAAGGTGACACTGGGGCCCAAGGGAAGAAATGTCGTTCTTGAAAAGAAATTCGGGTCACCTCTTATCACAAATGATGGTGTGACCATCGCAAGGGAAATCGAGCTCGAAGACGCTTTTGAGAACATGGGCGCACAGCTTGTAAAAGAAGTTTCCACCAAGACAAACGATGTTGCCGGTGATGGAACGACAACAGCCACCGTTCTTGCGCAGTCCATGATCAAGGAAGGTCTCAAGAATGTGACAGCGGGTGCGAACCCTATGTTCATCAGACAGGGAATCAAGATGGCTGTAGAAACTGCTGTAGAAGAAATCAGAAACAACAGCATCGCTATAAGAGGCAAGGAAGACATCGCAAGAGTCGCTGCAGTTTCTGCAGGAGACGAAGAAGTCGGCCAGCTCATCTCAGATGCCATGGAAAGAGTAGGCACTGAAGGCGTCATCACCATCGAAGAGTCAAAGACCTTCGGAACAGAGCTTGAAGTGGTTGAAGGTATGCAGTTTGACAGAGGATACGTATCTGCATACATGGCAACAAACACCGAGAAAATGGAAGCTATTCTTGAGGATCCTTATATCCTTATTACAGACAAGAAGATCAATACCATCCAGGAAATCCTTCCTGTACTTGAACAGATCGTCCAGACAGGAAGAAAGCTTCTCCTGATTGCCGACGATATCGAAAGTGAAGCAATCGCTACACTTGTAGTCAATAAACTGAGAGGTACTTTTGTCTGCGTGGCAGTCAAGGCACCAGGATTCGGTGACAGAAGAAAGGAAATGCTTCAGGATATCGCGATCCTTACAGGTGGACAGGTCATATCTGAAGAGCTGGGCAGAGAACTTAAGGATGCTACTTTAGATATGCTTGGAAGTGCTGATTCTGTAAGAATCAACAAGGACCAGACTGTCATTGTAAGCGGCAAGGGTGAAAAATCCGAGATTGAAAACAGAGTGAATGTCATCAAGGCTCAGATCGAAGAAACCACATCAGAGTTCGACAAGGAAAAGCTCATGGAAAGACTGGCGAAGCTTGCAGGCGGCGTTGCTGTCATCAAGGTTGGTGCCGCATCAGAAACAGAGCTAAAGGAAAAGAAACTGAGAATGGAAGATGCTCTTGCTGCAACCAAGGCTGCAGTTGAAGAAGGCATCGTAGCCGGTGGCGGAACAGCATACATCAACGTCATGGATAAGGTCGGAGAACTGACAAGCAATGATCCAGATGTGCTTGTGGGCATCAACATTGTCAAGCGTGCTCTTGAAGAGCCGCTGAGACAGATCGCATTCAACGGCGGGGTTGAAGGCTCCGTAGTCATCGAAAAGGTCAAGAACAGCGAAAAGGGTATCGGATTCGATATTCTGACTCAGCAGCTTGTTGACATGGTCAAGGTTGGTATCGTAGATCCAACTAAGGTAACAAGATCTGCACTTCAGAATGCAGCATCAGTTGCTGCAACATTCCTGACAACAGAAGCTGCTGTTGTAGACATCAAGGAACCAATGCCTGCGATGCCTGCGCCAGATATGGGCGGAATGTACTAGTCACAACAAAAAGATAAGAATTTTAAAAGCGATGCGAAAGCATCGCTTTTGTTCTTATAAAAATGTTAAGTTGATTAAACAAAATGTAAAATTGACTTGACTTAATGTATAGTCTATTTTACAATATCAATATAAAGAAGGGGGCTGATTTCATGCCTATCGAAAATCATATCAGGGTATTCAGGGCGAAAGAGGGATTAACGCAGGAAGATCTGGCAAAGAAAGTGGAAGTGACGAGGCAGACGATCATTTCACTTGAGAAAGGAAGCTATACGCCTTCTCTTGAACTTGCGTTTAAGCTGTCAGAAATATTTGAAGTGTCGATCGAAGAAATTTTTTATCAGGTGGAGGATGCAAAATGAAGAAAACACGTAATGGAACAATACTTGGAGTGCTGCTTGTCTGGACAATTTACTTCTTTCATTTAACACGAGACCTTTTTGATGAAGCTCTTGCTGAGAAGATAAATGTACCTTTACGATTTGGAACTTTCCTGTTCACGGCAGCCATACTGTTTGTTATTCTCTTTCTCATGCTCAAAAATTCAGTAAGAGACAAAAAACCTGCCGGTTTTATGGACCGCATGCGAGCGAATTCAACCATAAGCGAAGAAGATGAAAGAGAAAAACGGATATCAGCAGATGTGACGAAGAAAAACTATGTATCCATTTCCAATTTCATCATCATTTTCATGATGGTTTTCCCTATGTTTACAAAGGGTCAGATGTTTACGATGGATCACATCCTGATTTTCGTTGCAGTTTTTGTGACCATCGAGAGCATGATGTTCTTATACCGGTTTTATAGATTATATAACGCGTGACATTTTCATAAAGGCTATGATGAGCGATACGGAGGTGTCGCTTTTATTTTTAAAATATTTTTCAAAAATACTTGATTACTCAAATATTATGTAGTAAAATAAATTTAAGTAAAAAATATTTGAGTAATCAGGAGGTTCACTATGCAGTACATGGATATCTTTCTTCAGAAGTTCGGTCTCACCCGGTATGATGTTTTCCAGAGGACGGGGATCTCGCAGCAGACGCTCTCCAGCGCCAATAAAAAAGATCCTGAAAGCTACTCCGGAAAAATTCTCAATGCGCTCTCAGCCGCCACAGGAATTACACCGGGTGAAGTGCTCGATGCGCTGATCAGAATCAAGAAAGGCAATGATCACTTCGTGGTCAGAAACTGGGAGGAGCTGAAGCTCGCTGTCGATTCTCTGAAACCTGAGTTTCATGTCATTGGCGAATTCACGGATATTATGAAGGAAGTCAAATCAGGACAGCTTTCCGATACAGCCAGAATGGGAACGGAGCTAGGAAGCGGCGGAACATCCGGTCTTATCGAATCCCTCTACTATTTCGTTCACAGACAGCTCAGCGGAGGAAATAAGGACGAGGAGAAAATGAAGGACAAAGTCAGTAAGCTCTATTACATCATCCTCATCGATGAGAATACTGTAGCGCTGAGACTGAAATCACTGAGCTATTAGGAATTAACGGAAGGGTAACCTTCCTTTTTTCTTTTTCTGAATGATTTTCTGAAATGGCAGAAAGATGATGAAAATATTCATCAGGATTATTTATCCGTTCGCTGCATAATTATCATCTCCTTTTCCATAATGTGAATATCAAAGGGAAAGGAGCTGAGTTAATGACAAAGAGGAACAGGAAAAGGGGGTTTTCACTGGTTGAGCTTCTCATCGTGATCGGCATCACCGGAGTGCTCATGGCCATGTCTGCACCAAAATACCAGGGTATGGTGGAAAAGGCCAAGGAGATGGAGCAGAGGTCGCATGTAAGAGAAGCGCTGAACTATATCGATATCCATAATCTGGAAAATACAAAGATTGCGGAGACGACTGTATTAAAGGAAGTGACTGGCGTAGGAAACGGATTTATTGAGGTGCTGGCAGATATTGAAGACAGGTATCAGTCCATGCAGGTGTCGGTTTTAAGAAAGTTTGCAGATGGAGATTCAGTGACGAGCGCTACGAAACTCATCGCAGGGTAGGGATACTATGGTAGGCTTTTTGAGTATTCTTTTACCGGTAATCGGTGGTCTTTCGGGTGTCCTGGTCCTTCGGGACACCATGAAGTCAAAAATGGAGCTGACGATTCCATTCATCATTACCCTTTCACTTGCATCACTCTACTTCCGTTTTTCAATCATGGAAATCATCTTCTATTCGGTCTTTCTATCCAGTGCTGTTACAGATGCCCACAGCGGCAGAGTCTATAATGTTTTTCTCTATCTCATGGCCCCTTCTGCGCTTTACCTCTTTTATGAGACAAGAAGCTATATTGCAGGGGTGTTCATGATTCTGATTCCGATTTACAGAAGCAGCAGGAAACTTCAGTTCTATTTTGGAGAGGGGGATCTGTGGATCCTCCTCTTCATTTCTATGGCCTTCGGACGGAATGTGTTCTACACCTTGTTCTATGCTTCCTGTCTGGGGCTCATCTTCTCTCTGGTCAGAATGAAAAGGGAAGTCTATTTTGTTCCGTTTCTCTTTCTGGGTCTTCTGATTTCTCAGATCGAAATAATCAATAACTTATTCGGCATTTAGGTATGGATTGTACAGTTATGAAGGTTTTCAATTATTAACCTGTGAAGAATAACACAATTCCTGCAGAATGTGTTTGACATTGGAGATGGGGATGACTATAATAAGCTTTAATAAAAAAAAACAGTTACTCGTATAAGCTCCTGATATGGGGGGGCGTTTCTACCGGAAGCCAATGTAATTTCCGCCTATGAGTGACAGGGTGCTCTATTTAGCATACCCTTGTCACGCATGTGATTTCGGGTATGCTTTTTTATATTTTGAGGAGGACGAAATGGGAAAAATTATCAAAACTGCCTATACTTTCGATGATGTACTGCTGGTGCCCAATAAATCTGAGGTGCTGCCAAAGGATGTTTCCATAAAGAGTCAGCTGACAAAGAGCATCACACTGAATATTCCGCTGATGAGCGCAAGTATGGATACTGTAACAGAATCCACCATGGCCATCGCCATGGCCAGAGAAGGCGGCATCGGGATCATCCATAAGAATATGACCATCGAAGAGCAGGCTCATGAGGTGGATATCGTCAAGAGACAGGAAAACGGCGTCATTGTGAATCCTTTCCATCTGACTCCTGACCGAAGCATCAAGGAAGCCAATGAACTCATGAGACGTTACCGTATCAGCGGTGTGCCCATAACAGAAGAAGGGAAGCTTGTCGGCATCGTAACCAACAGAGACCTGGTCTTTGAAACCGATTATGAAAGACCCATCTCAGATGTCATGACCAAAGAGAACCTCATCACAGCTGTAGAAGGCACTACAATAAATGAAGCAAAGGAAATCCTCAAGAAGCATAAGATCGAAAAGCTTCCACTTGTGGATGCGGAGAATAACCTCAAAGGACTCATCACCATCAAGGATATCGAAAAGACAAGACTCTTCCCGAATGCTGCAAAAGATGCTAGAGGAAGACTCCTCTGCGGAGCGGCAGTCGGTGTTACTCATGATACAATGGAAAGGGTTAAGGCTCTTGTTGAAGCCGGAGTGGATGTCCTCATTCTCGATACTGCCCATGGACATTCAGAAGGTGTCATGGAAGGGGTAAGAAAGATCAAGAAGGCTTATCCTGATGTTCAGGTCATCGCAGGAAATGTGGCGACAGCAAAAGGCGCTAGAGAGCTTGCAGACGCCGGAGCAGACGCTGTTAAAGTTGGGATCGGACCTGGCTCCATCTGCACCACAAGAGTGGTATCAGGCGTTGGCGTTCCTCAGCTTACAGCAGTCATGGACTGTGTGGAAGCTTTAGACGGAAGAGGAATCCCTGTCATTGCAGACGGCGGAATCAAGTACTCCGGAGACATCGTAAAGGCACTTGCCGCAGGAGCTGGAGCGGTCATGCTCGGATCCATCCTTGCAGGATGTCATGAGTCACCTGGAGAGATTGAAATCTATCAGGGCAGAAACTACAAGGTCTACCGCGGTATGGGCTCACTGACCTCCATGAACAAGGGATCAAGCGACAGATACTTCCAGGAAAATGCCAAGAAGCTTGTTCCTGAAGGCGTAGAAGGAAGAGTTGCCTACAAGGGACCTGTTGCGGACACCATCTTCCAGCTGGTCGGAGGAATCAGATCCGGTATGGGATACCTTGGTTCAAAGGATCTTGATACACTGTTCAATACAGCCACATTCGTTGTGCAGACAGCCAACGGTTTAAAAGAAAGTCATCCTCATGATATCTACATTACAAAAGAAGCACCGAACTACAGCAATAAGGAAGTTTAGGAGAATATATGGAAAACAATATGATTCTTGTCATCGATTTTGGTGGTCAGTACAATCAGCTGATTACAAGAAGAGTCAGAGAAGCCGGTGTCTACAGCGAGCTGATCTCCTCAAAAACACCCATAGAAACCATTAAAGAGAGAAATCCCATCGGAATCATCCTGACAGGAGGTCCAAACTCAGTATATGAGGAAGGCTCCATGACCATATCCGAAGAAATCTTCAGTCTGGGGATTCCGGTACTTGGCATCTGCTACGGTCATCAGCTGATGACCCATAAGCTGGGAGGCACAGTAAAGACAGGAAGCATCAAGGAATACGGTAAAACGGACATCGTTTATGATACAGAGAGCACCATCTTTGAGGGGCTTGAAAAAGAATCCACTGTATGGATGAGCCATGGAGATGAGGTTGAATCCGTACCGGAAGGCTTTAAGGTGGGTGCTTCCACGAAGGACTGCAAGATCTCAGCCATGGAGAACAACGAAAGAAAGCTCTACGGACTCCAGTTCCATCCTGAAGTGGTACATTCCGTGCTGGGAACAGAAATACTTTCAAACTTCATCCATAAGGTCTGTCAGGCGGAAAGAACCTGGGAGATGAAGGACTTCGGTCTTCAGAAGATCGAAGAGATCAGAGCGAAAGCAGATGGCAAGAAAGTGCTCTGTGCGCTTTCCGGTGGAGTTGACTCCTCCGTTGCTGCTGTTCTTGTCCATAAGGCAATCGGAAATGACCTGACCTGTATCTTCGTGGATCACGGCCTTCTTCGCAAGAACGAAGGGGATGATGTGGAGAGGATCTTCAGAGAGAGATTCAAGATGAACCTCATCAGAGTCAATGCACAGGAAAGATTCTTAAGTAAGCTTAAGGGTGTTGAAGATCCTGAAAGAAAGAGAAAGATCATTGGAGAAGAATTCATCAGAGTCTTCGAGGAAGAGTCCAATAAGCTTGGTAAGATTGACTACCTCGTTCAGGGAACAATCTATCCTGACGTTGTGGAATCAGGAACTGATACAAGCCAGGTCATCAAGAGCCATCATAATGTCGGCGGTCTTCCTGAGGATATCGAATTTGAGCTCATAGAGCCCTTAAGAGAACTTTTCAAGGATGAGGTAAGAGTACTTGGAGAAGAACTGGGTATTCCTCATGACCTGGTCTACAGACAGCCTTTCCCAGGACCTGGACTTGGCATTAGAGTTCTTGGAGAAGTCACTGAAGAGAAGCTTGAAATCGTTAGAGAAGCGGACCATATCTTCAGAGAAGAGATTGCGAAGCACAATCTGGATCAAACCATCTGGCAGTACTTTGCAGCACTTCCAAACGTAAAGAGTGTTGGTGTTATGGGTGATGGAAGAACTTACTCTCATCTCATTGCATTAAGAGCTGTACAGTCTACTGATGGAATGACTTCAGAATGGTCAAGAATTCCTTATGATGTTCTGGATGCCGTTTCAAGAAGAATTGTAAATGAAGTTCCAGGAGTCAACAGAATCGTTTATGACATTACCAGTAAGCCACCCTCAACTATTGAGTGGGAATAAGAGCTAAAGCTACAAACCTTTGATAAACAAGAGAATATGACTTTAGTCAGGTGTCTATGATATTTTTCTTTTTTTAGGATATCATAGACACTTTTTTAGGTTATTTTTCAATAAAATCGAAGGGAGCTATGACAATGAAAAAAGGTATATCAAAGGGAGTCCAACAATTCAAATCCGAACAAAGGAGGATAGAGAAAACATTTACTGAAGCGTATCAAGAGTACATGCATACACTTAAGAATAAAGGACGATCTGAAATAACAATCAAGACGTATGCAAATCATATGAAGTACTTTAGCAAGTTCACTGGTGACAACATATTGTGCAAGGATATCAGGGAGGAAACTTTAAATAAATATATTGATTATTTGAGCGAGAAAGGTATTAAGTCAACCTCGATTAATAGTTATATACAGAATATTAGTCCAATAATTAAGTACTGCATCAAACAAGGATATATTGCTAAGGATTTTTTAACACCGTACGTCAAAGTTCAAGAGGAATTTAAAGAAATTCTTACAGAGGAAGAACTAAATGTTTTGTTACAAAAACCTAGAAATAAGGAATTTGCTACAGTACGAACTTATACAATCGTATGGGTATTAGCTAGTACAGGGATTCGTGCAACCGAATTAAGGAATTTGAAAGTTAAGAATGTCGATATCCTAAACAGGTCTATTGCATGCAATAACACAAAGAATAGAAAAGCTAGATATCTCCCAATCAGTAATTCTTTAGCTGAGGTACTATATGAGTACCTTAGTCAAAGACAAGGCGAGGGTGAAGAGTATTTGTTTCCTACGGTATATGGAGATATAATGAGTAGGACAACACTTCAAAAATCTATATATATGTACTGCAAGGAACGAGGAGTTGCAAAAAGAGGCATACACATACATAGACATACTTTCATAACTAATAGCGTCAACAAAAATGTATCTCCACTGATACTCAAGGGCATTACAGGTCATTCTACCTTTAAAGAGCTTAATCATTATTACAATTCGAGTACGACATCAATGATTGAGATAATTGATGATATTGCACCCAATATTAATCAAAAAAAATCACAATTTAAAAAGAGATAAACAGAAAGGGAGGATAATATAATGAAAACCATTGAAATTTTAACTAACAATCTTAAGTTTGAGGTAACTACACATGTAGAGTATGGTAATTTGCACATTAAAATAGAAGATCCATTTGAAAAGTCAATCGGTGAGATTATTTCACCTGAGGATATAAGAGAGTTAATACAAGGCTTACAACAAGCTCTTGAGATTAACAATGAAGATGAAGAATAAATAAACAAAGCTCTTATAGTGTATTGCTATAAGAGCTTTTGAATATAAAAGATTTTTGGACATGATATAATTATACTTTTCTGTAGTCTGAGTTGTATTTTACAAAACTTATAGTAGTGTTTTAAGCAGTATATTGAGCTCTAGCAGCTTCCAATATGAAATATCAGATAAATGCCTATCAAAATAATTTAACGCTGTGAGAAGCTTAAATGCGTGCTAAATGATTATATACAAAACAGTTGTTTTATCGTTTTAGAGTAATAATTAAGTGAAGATTTTAATTTGACAAATGCTTACCTGAAAATGATCTCAGGATCTTATTGATACAACTCCCTCAATCTAGGTCTTAGTGTGTATTTTAGTATTTGAATCTTATCACAACAGGTGATACTAATAATCCCACCGATTCTTATAGGCTTAAACTCTTTCTTACAATACAAGCATTTAATTTTAATCACCTCCTTTTAATATAACTATTAAAAATAAAATAGAATGGCATATTAAATAGTAAAATGATTTAATAGATTATGACATAATCATTAGAAAGAGAATGTTACTTTAATACATTTTTTCAAAATTGACCAGACTTCTGCTGTAAATGGGGTTTCAATTAATAGTCCATTTACCTTATGGTAGGCTTGTGATTGAAAGTATAAAATCGTTATATTGACTGTTTAGTGTGTGTGGATGTGAGAGGGTAATTAGTTGAAGAAAGTATAAGTAGAGGGTTTGGTGGATCATAACTTATATATTTCAAAGAGATTGATTTTAAAAAGTTCTTTCCTAAAGCTATGAATATAAATACGTATTTTTATATCAATTAATTGATTGTGATATAGTGTTGAAATAATTTGTATTATTATTCTCTCAACTAACAAATAAAACTTTTATAATAGATATCATTTGCACATCTTGTTGAGTTAATTTATAATGGTAGTATTCTCAAAATGATAATGCAATATTTAATAAAAGGATGATGTTATGGAAGAGAAAACAGAATTACGGATTATGCCAGATAATTACACTGAGATATTTACTGAGGGATTATTCATCAAAAACTACAGAGAGTTTTGTAGTTTATTAGGATGGAAACCAACAACAGGAGAAAGCAAGAAGTCTCAATTCAGAATGATTGACAGGTATTTAGACTATGAGAGAATAGGGAATGCATTTGTCATAACACTTGTAAAAGAAACGCCAGATGAGATTGTAGACGGTAGAGAATCGAACGGTAGTGAAAGTATATATGGAGAATTTCTAGAAAAAATACTGTATACAATGCTTATAAATAATAAAGAAAAAACATTAACAACAAGTAGAGTAGGTTGGCTTAACATTTTAGGAATGGTTAACTCTCAGTTTGTGAAATGCAATACTTCAGAAACAGAAATTAATTCGATAGCTGACATTTTGAAAATTAATAAAAGAGAGGTTGAAGATTTTGTTGAGAAAATCAGTACAAACCTATGGGCATCCTTTGAAAGGGTTTTATTAAAGTTAGAGAAAGAATCTATTATTACTCAACAAAACACGCTCATTTACTGGTATAAGCCGCTTTCAATAAATGAAAATAAGTTTGTAGAGTACAAGAACTATTGCTCTACATCAAATGAATATTCAGAGTACAAAAAGATTGAAAAAGACGAACTTAACTCAAGAGGTATTAAAGACGAAAGAGAACTCTATCAGAAGTATTCGCATCAAGTCAATCAAGTACGTAAAGTTATTTCCAATAAAGTTAACAAACATTTTGGGTGGCATGGTCACTATAAAGCTAAGACAATCTCATTAGATACCAAGCAAGTAAGAAAAATAAATGAAATCAGTAATATACAAGATGAGATACTAAAGTTAAATGAAAAAGTTATTTTTAGAAATACTCAAATTGCTCATAACAGGCACGAAAATTCGATAAAAAGAGTACTAATATATAATCTTGATCCAGAAAGCTTAGAATTAATATCGTATAGTCCGGAACGTTATTCGAGTGAATTAGATGAAGAACAAAGCTATATAAAGTATAAGATGGCACATTACTATGCAAAAGAAACCTATCTAACTAATCATAATGCTTTATTAAACAGGTTGATTAAATACAATAAATAGCAAATCAAAAAAGTTGTCTATAATCAATGCATATAAAAAGAAGTATTTTATATACATTGATTATAGACAACTTTACTTTAAATTGCAACTGCCTCGAGTTCGTATTCGGTGAGCTATGCGAAACCGATAGAATCTCGTAACACGATGCGTAGCGGAAGCGGAGTGTCGGGTAAGGCAACTGAGCGTAGCGGAAATCGGAGCGAAAGGCGGCAGATCATGAATCATTGAGTCAACCTAAAACATAGAGTTAATGAACCACACATTAATAATCATTCAGATATGGAGTTGGAGAGGTTTGATACATCAAGGATATGTTACCCTACATTAGATACAAAACCTCATACAGCTTAACGTAGTGAGCAGAATTCATATGCAAGAGGATATGTAGGATACCGATAGAACAGTTCTGCGAAGGCTGTTTAAGGATAAAAGGAGTTTCTAATCTATCCTATCCCTTTATGCCCGTTCCGCTTCGCTTCACTAGCGACCACCTACATTCCGCTACGCTCCATTGCGGGGTTCTCACACATAAGACTTCGCTGTTCGCTCGTCTAGTGTGAGAGTGTAGATTGAATTTAAGTGGTATTTACTTAAAAAGCTCTGTAACATAGACAGGGCAACGCTTACAGAAGAACGTACACCTTTTGAGTGCCCGTATATATATACTATACTAGCACCCTAAACATGTACGTTCTGCTACATCCGTTGATACGACTACGTTTGCAGGGTTTTCACGTACAAAGCTCCGCAGGACTACTTTACGGGATGAAGCTAAATATGAAAAATTTGTACATAATCATCCGTATAACTTATATAATACTATACGGGTAATTTAGCACAAATTTTATTACTGAGCCTTATAACCGTTGATAACCAATGCTTATACGGATTGTTAGAGTAAATTATTCGAGATAACTAGCATGAAATAATGTGCAAAAAAACTAATTATATAATTAGTCGTAAAAAAAACTGTAAATGATGTTATAAAATCATAATAAGCTAAATTATATTATAAGCTTCAAAATTCTCTTTAAGATGAATGTATCTAGGATTTTTATGATATCTGTCAAACTTTAATATGATGAAAAAGTAGACAATAAATTGTAGGGAAACATTATTAAAAATACCTGTTACAGTAAAGTCAACATCAATTTTTAATATTATATTTAATAAGCTAATTAATAATATATACATCGTAAAAAAGATAGATGCTTCACTCAGGTACTTTAATGGATTAAGGAGATCCTCGAGATAAGATATAAATTGTTTATGAAGGTTCTCGATTTTTCCCAGTTCTATTTCATTATCGTAAAGTTCTTTCTTTAGTGTATTAGTAGTTTCTTCATCAAGACTAATATTTAATTGTTTAATCGTTTCCTTGTGTATATTAGTGTTCTCTCTTAGTCTTGCTATATGATCATTTAGACCATTTGATGAACTTTCTATGAAAGTGGAATGTTCTTTGTAACTATTCAATTTGACGAGTACAGAATATAATCCTAAAATAGAAATTACTGCAAAATTGACGCATATACTCATAATAAATAATATAAAAAAGTCGCTGTTGTATAATTGAATTGGAAAATTGAAAGTTAAGTAAATAAGAGATGGCATTATTAATCCTATTGTAGTTGTTATTATTTGGTATTTGGATTCAGAATTCATTTTGTCAAATATCTGGACTATACTTTCCATATTTCCTCCGATAAGTATTATTTTGGTGTGATTCTATCAGCTCCACTACTTTGATTGAATGAACAATATACCCGAAATGAAATGTTACCCCCCACATAACAAATATCGATAGTAGGTTATCAACCAGCTAAGCTACAACAATTGAGAGTTTACTAAAGTTAATATGCATTAAATTGTCATATCAAATCTATTAGTATATATTTATATTAGTTTATAATTTTTGATATTGCAATAATAAAAGACCTAATGTTTACTAGGTCTTTTGTGAAATGTGATTATAATGATTCCTCATATTGCTTCGCCATGTTGTAATATGAGGTTCTACTCTTATATCCTAATAGCTTTATTGCTTGTTTTACTGTGATTTTGTCTGCTTGTACTTGCTTGTAAACCTTAATAAATTCTTTCATATCTGCTTTGAAAGTTCCCTTAACTCCACCCTTATATTTGCCCTGTTGTTTTGCAAGTGCAATTCCTTCTGCTTGTCTTTGTCTTATCTTATTACGTTCTTCTTCTGCTATAGCACCCAGAACTTCAACAAGGATATTGTTGATCATATCCAATAACCATTCCTGACCATTAGGGATATCCATTAACGTTGTAGGAACGTTTAGAATCTTAATTCTTATTCCACGTTCTTTTAGTTCCTTAAGCTCCTGCTTTATCATTTCCTTGTTTCTACCTAATCTATCTAGCTCCTGAATGAGTAAAGTATCTCCAGCTCTAAGCATTTTCTTTAGCTCTTGATACTTCTCTCTCTCGAAATCTTTTCCTGATTGCTTGTCAATGAATATGTACTGGTCTTCAAGCTCTGGAGAGTAACCCTTTAATGCAGAAATTTGTCTACCCTCGTTCTGATCCTTACTTGATACTCTGATATATCCGAATGTAATTCCCTTCATGATCCCCAGCTCCTTTGTACTTTTTCTTTAACAATACTGTACAAAACAGGGTATGTCAATAGTGATGTACACTTTCTCGGAATTATTGTCGTTGTTATCTAATCAATTTAGGTTATTCTATTCAAATTAATATGCACATGACAGGGTATACTCTATTGAACAAAGAGATTATATTCTCGAATTAAAGCGCATTGTATAATTATGATTTGTTTCTATTAAACTGCCCTTGTCAATTTCGGGAATATATTTTATTCTGACCATCTTACTTGGAGCACCTAAAGTCTTTTTAAGTGAATTTTCGAATGATGACAAATCAGTTACGGATACAGGGAAAGCATCTCTTGAATAAAGGCTATGACCTGTTTCATTATATAAAACTGAGCTTCCTTGATAAAAAATACTTTTTACATAGAATCTCTCAGAAGGATGCTGATCCTCATTTGAATTTTCAGCTAAGTTTACAACTAATTCAATTGGATTTTGGATACCAGGTATATAAAGCAGTTGATTACTATGCTGTGAAAGAGCGTTTTGAATAAACCGCAAAGATTTACTATAATCATTATGGGACTCAACTACTTCTAATACTTCTCTACAAAAAGTTGTCTTAAGTTGATTTCTTAGTTGACCTTTACTATCAAAATAGATTTCATATAGCATACCATTGAGTAAATGAAATATAATCTCAGCTTCATAACTTTTCGAGTTGTTTCTAAAATTCGCAATATACTTTTGAGTTTTAAAACATCCTCCACAGGATGCCTGATATAAATTTCTGCCTAAGATAAAAAGTTCTTCTCGATTGAATTGTCGTAAATTAAATAATGACATATCATAGAGTGCCAATTGTTGTATATTATAATCGTAGGATTTTAAGTTCGAGATTATTTCTTTAAATATGGAATTAGAGGGTACAATATACAATGAATCCTCTAACGCGTCTTTAGAATATAATGATGAAAATTCATTATTCAAAAACAATGGATTGAAATAAAAATTTCCTAATAGTGAAGTGTGTTCCCAAGAAATTTGTCTTTTGTTGGTATAAGCACTTAAAGTTTCTCGAACATTCTTAAACATATATTCAATAGGAATACCTACTTTGTCAATGTTCTCAACTAATGATTTTGTATAATATCCATTTGATTTATCTTTCATTTCAAGTGCTGTTTGTCCAGGAGAAGTAGAGAATGCAATTATAGTTCCTACTGGAGCAGAAATTGGAGCAAAGGAAGTTACTGCTGTGCCTCGGGATCCTTGTGGTAGATTACTTCTACATGCATCTAGGATTACGATTTTAACATCTAAAGAACTATTCTTAAATATGTCTAATATTTCATTTAGTTTATAAGAAGTATATCGCATACTTCCTTCATCTTGCATACATGTATCGATTCCTGTTAAATAATTAACTGATTCATCTTCAAATCCATGCCCTGCAAAATAGAATAAGCCTACATCATAATCTTTGATAGCCTTTTTAAAATCGGCAATGTGCTGACCCATTTCTATAACTGTAAGATCAGTATGACAATGACAATCGAATCCTAATACAGCTAACTTAGAAGATAATAACTTCGCATCATTGATTGCACAATCTAATTTATACGGATTTCCCCCATAGTTATCATTTCCGAACAGTAAAGCAATTTTTTTCATTATAGCCCTCCATTTTCTTTTCAATATAAATATACTAACATATATTAATTACATATTTTTATTTTTTATATAATAATTTCGATTTTAGTGATTAAAAAGATGGTTGATAAATATAATGGTTAGTATAACAATAGAATTATAGGAGGGTACAATAATGAGAGTTGACAATGTAGAAGAAATAGCTGGTGTAATAAAGGTTTTGCGTAAAAGAAGAGGATTGACTCAGAAAAAATTGAGTAAATTATTAGGGATTTCTAATACTTATCTCTGCGATATAGAAAGAAGTAGGACTAAACCATCTATCAAAATTCTTATGAAAATAGTTAGTGTACTAGATGCAAATCTTCATATAACTCATAGCAGTATTGATGAAGTTTGAATGCCAATCATAGAAAATACGACTAAATTAATGCTCATATCCTTTTAGGATTATGGGTAACTATTAATTGAGAACATAAATTCTATGTTATAATCTAATAAATAAATGTGAGGTGCTAAACATGAGTAATATTGTTGATTTTAAGAGTAAAAATAAAAATGATCTAACATTAGTTTCATTATTTTCAGGTGCAGGTGGGTTAGATATCGGATTTCACAATCAAGGTTTCAAAACATTATGGGCAAATGATATAGATAAGGATGCGTGTGAAACGCACCGTTTATGGTCAAATGCAATTGTATCGAATGAAGATATTTCAAAAGTTAATTTTGAAAACATTCCTTATTCAGATGTAATTACAGGAGGATTTCCTTGCCAAGGGTTTTCACTTGCTGGTCCGAGGAAGATAGATGATAATAGGAATATTTTATATAAGTATTTCGTAAAATTAGTTGAAGATAAAAGACCAAGAATTTTTGTTGCTGAGAATGTAAAAGGAATTCTGACATTAGGCAACGGTGAAATAATCGAAGCAATAATTCAGGATTTTGCAGAAAGAGGATACAATGTTTTTGCAAACTTAGTTAATGCTGCTGATTATGGAGTTCCACAGGATCGTTGGAGAGTAATTATGATTGGATTCAGAAATGATCTCAATATTACTAAGTTTGAATTTCCAAAACCTTTAGAAAAACGGATTACATTAAAGGAAGCATTAGAAGGAATTCCAGCTCCGTCACCTGACGATGTTTGCAAGGCTCCATTTTCATCTAGATATATGAGTCGAAACAGGAAACGCTCTTGGGATAGTGTATCATATACAATACCAGCAATGAGTAAGCAAGTTGCACTGCATCCTTCATCTCCAGACATGGAGAAATTAGGAACAGATTTATGGAAGTTTGGAGATGATGGAGTCACAAGGCGATTTAGTTGGCAGGAAGCAGCAGCTATACAAACTTTCCCAAGGAATATGGTATTCTGTGGCAATCTCACTAGCAAATATAAGCAAATCGGTAATGCTGTACCAGTGAAGTTGGCAGAAGTTGTTGCAAAAGAGATTAAGAGTATATTAAGTAAAAATATTGTGGGAAACACTGATGAAATGAGGGCATATTGTGAGTAGTCAAACAGCGAAGGGTAAAGCATTTGAATATGCTACGTTAATATCAATTTACAATAGATTAAGCAGCATACAAAATGTTAGTATTGAGAATAATGAATCATTTAACATTGCTAAAAATTTTTATGATAATTTAACTGATTTACAAAGGATTGAAATGGATCGAGCAGCTACAGCAGGCATTAGGTTGATTGAAAGAGTTGAACCGCAATTGCAAAATCCAGATAGTAATTCTTCACTTATCTTATCTATTCAGCCTGATTCTGCTGGTGTTAATGGAGATGTTAGAGATGTAATTTGTATGAGAATGAGTAATGGCTGGGAAATCGGTATATCATGTAAGCATAATCATGATGCTGTAAAACATTCCAGACTTTCACCGAGCATAGATTTTGGGCAGAAATGGTTTAACAAGCCTTGTTCAAATCAGTACTTTACTGATATTAATCTAGTGTTTGATACTTTACGAACTTACATGAATAGTCAAATGACCTTTAATGATATCCCTGATAAAGCTGGTGAAGTTTATTATCCTATTATGATGGCGTTTATTGAAGAGATTAGGCGTTTAGATGCTATGTTTCCGGGTCAAATTGCTGAAGATTTCATAAGATATTTATTAGGCAGAAATGATTTCTACAAGGTTATATCTAATAGCAACGAAACAACGAGCGTTCAGATATTTAATATGAATGGTACACTCAATAGACCATCACAGACAGTACGACCTCTCTTCAGGATACCTGCTTTGAACTTTCCGAGCAGAATTTTCGATATACGCTTTTCACCTGGATCTCAGAATACATGTGTAATTACATTTGACAATGGGTGGGCAGTTTCCTTCCGCATTCATAATGCAAGAACACTTGTTGAAACATCACTGAAGTTTGATGTTAAATTAGTTGGTATTCCTTCTACATTAACTACGTTTGTTGAGCAGTGGTAATTATTTGTGAGGTGCTATGTGATGAAGTTGTAGGAGGAGGATCTTGTGGATGAAATGAAGCGAGATATGAGAATAACATTTTACGGGACATTAATACTATTTATTGGGTTTTTTGTCTCAACTGTAATGGTCATATACTCAATTAAAGATATTGCTGACTTTATGGATATAATAGGGATAGTAATGACAATACTTATGACACTTTTGATGGGTTATATTTCGTTTTACTCTATGAGAACTATTGCAAAAAATGGTAATACTTTAATCCTATGGCATTCAATAAATGATATTATTGATGTTATTCTTCTAAGTTTAATAATTGGGCTTATCCTTGAAAAAGGTATCCCAATTCTTGCTTTTATAATAGTCATTCTAGGTACATTTGCATGGAAATATTTTTTCTATTTCAATATTTTACCCATCAAAGATATAACGAAAAATCCCAAGGATTATCATCAGGAATAAGTCTCAATAGTACAATAAATAGCTAATAACTCATTTACATATAGAATTATTTAATTTATAATGGTAGTAGAGATGAATATCATAAAGATATTTTCAAGTTTATCAAAGGTAGTTTAATAGTAGCTTAGATGTTGACTAATAGAACTTCAAAACTTCATTGCACTAAGAGCTGTACAGTCTACAGACGGAATGACCTCGGAATGGTCAAGAATTCCTTATGATGTTCTGGATGCAGTTTCAAGAAGAATTGTAAATGAAGTTCCAGGGGTCAATAGAATCGTGTATGACATAACAAGTAAGCCTCCCTCAACTATTGAGTGGGAATAGCAGTATAAAACCTTGCAGGCCTTTTTAGAGAAGGATTGCAGGGTTTATTTTATTTTGTGATACTAAGATGCAACTACTTTATTGAATTGTCGAGAACTTTAAACTATAGAAACTAAAGATTGTTAATAAAATTCAACAAGATGGTCACACTTTATGATTATGAAAAGAATATCCTCAGTAATAAAAGTCAGTTAACTTGATGCTTTCGATGATTTTGAATAAGATCGATCTACAAAAGATGAAGATGAATGACCTCAGACAATCATTTGCTAGTAAATTGCTAAATCCGTTGCGAAGATTGTACCAGTGTCATAAACATGATAGTTAATTATACATTCAAACGAAGCTGAATATCTCTCGCAAGTAGAAATAGGAGATGAGTATACTGACATTGAAATTGTCTCGTACTAGGATGGTGAGTTGAATCAAAGTGGTGAAAACATCTTTGGCGGGAGGTACATGGGATCGTTGAGCACCATATCTACAAAGAATGTGCAAATACAAAGAAAAATTAGGTTGTACTTTGTAATGAAACCATTAATGAGGAAGTCTGTCTTTTATCTGTCTTAAGTAGTACCATATATATTATCTGAAGTAAAAAAGAGAGTATAAATAGGTGAACAGTTGTAAGATTATAGAAATTATGATACTGTTTAATTGATACTTAAGCATAAGTGAGGGGTAGTTATGAAATTAACAGAAATCATGATATCAATGTTTGTAAACATGCCAGAATTAGATAATTCATCAAAAACGATAAAACGTATGCTGAATATTTTTGAAGAGCAGGAAGTGATATATAATACCATTCAAATTATGAATATTACAAATGACACTCAAAAAATGATGAATAGACCTCAGGTTATAAACCAAAAAGAGCGTTATCGAGTAGATTTTCTTCCTGATCGAGTTGATTGGGTAGTTAATTTTAATCCTTCAGTACAAAATAATGAAGACAGTATTAATGATAAGGTTAGATTTATAACTGATGGATTTATAAGAATTATGAAAGAGTTTGGTTATAAAGCGAGTAGAATGGCTCTAAATACACAATATTTGTATGATGAAAATTCAACGCCTATTCAGCGGACCAAGTTTATAGCAGGTATTGATGACATGGACGAGATTGGTGTACTGAGTGATTGGAATACAAGAAAGAGCTTCAGAAAAAAGATTCAGCTTAACGGAAAAGAAGAGAAGTTAAATACAATTGAAGAGCTTAATTATGTTGACAATAACGAAGTGATGATTAATGGAAAGTCAGTAAAGTTTAAAGGATATTTTATCCATTATGATGTGAATACTGGATTATTTAACAAAGGTGAACGACATTCAGTAAAAGAGTTTGAATGTTTTGTTTATGAATCATTGCTAGCAGAAAAAACAATAAGAGACAAAACTGGGGAATTATTATGTCAACAATAAACATAGAAAATAAAACGGCTGAACGTGTTTATAAATCGTTATCCCATAGTATTGTCACTGATACAATATCAAGTAAATATTCTTCAAAAATTATAAATTTTATAATCGAATCAAATATTGGAGATTTAAAAAATCGAATAAGTTCAGAAAATGTAATTGTTCCCAATGTATACAAGCGGGATGATAAAATTAAAATAGAAAAAAATAGCAGTAAATCACATTGGTACCAAGAAACAGAAAATACTGTTTTGTTAGACGTCAGTGATGCGGAGTATCGTGATTTCATTTATAAATTGATTAAGCGGGATGAATTCGAAATAGGTTATCATAATGAGACTATAAGATTTATAAAACGAGAAATAAAAAAAGGAAGAGATAAACTCCTGACTACGTTACAACAGATCCTCATTACATATGCTTCAGATGATGATGTATGGATTGCGATTTTGAATATTTTATCAAACTTGTCATATCATGAATCAGAACCTTATAGTATGTTTATTGCAGGTTCAGCTCTAAGTAGAAAAAACATTAGGATAAAAGAGATGGCTGTTGTAATGTTTGAAGAATGGTGTAACGGTGAAGCCTTAGAATTTTTGAGAGAAATGGAGACAGGTGTAGCTTGGTTAGATAAGTATATAGCATCTGTTATACAAGACATTGAAACGGAGATTGTTAACCATGACTTATTTGCTTAGAATGGTAGGAAAAAGTAAATGGAATCAGATTGAACCTAGTATGAAAGTAGAAGAGTATCCATCTCATCCAGTTACAGCTGATTTAAAGACAGATGTAAAGAACAGACTATCCGTGTGGCGAATTGAGAGTCTGGAGAACAAAAAAGAAATTGAGGATATAGCCGTTGCTTTAGGAGTATGTCGTGATCAAATAAATAAAATTGAAATGGTAGTTTTATCAGAGGATGAATTATTAGAATCCGGGTTTGAAATTACTAATGATCCAGATTCGGCAAATTCTCTTGAAGAATACAATCATATGCACAGAGATATAGCAAAATTGAAATATCAGTGTATTGGGCAATTCGCAGAACACATAGTAAATGCTTTGAATGATGAGAAAAATTTTGTTTTATACACCAAGAAGCAATTAAAATCGCTTATTAAAAAGCGTATTGACAGTAAAGAGATTGGGACAATCTTTTTTGAATCAAAAGAAGAGATGAAAAAAGAACTTGGGTTATAGTTATTGCAAGGATGAACACCCAGACATTTTCTCAAGTGTAAATGGAAATAGAATTTGGGTTCAAACAATTGAAATAAAAAAATATGAATTTAACGAGTGTCTATGATATTTATCTTAACTAGAATATCATAGACGCTTTTTCTGCGTTTTGTAAACAACCAAATTCCTCGGGTTTAAATGCCCATACAATTGTATCCTTCCTGAATGGTAATAAATAATATCTGATGAAGGAACTATCTCGAAGATAGGTACTGTAACAACAACATCGTCGAATATAGCATCCATCATTTACTGTAAAAACGGACAAGGTGAATGGACTGAATCCGTGTAGAGATCTGATTATGCTGCCTCTAGCTCTTTTAAAATTCTCGTCATATGGGAAAATGGATATAATTGTTTCTCTCATGCCTTGGGATCCTAAAATCAGCAAAGGATGCATAACAAACCAAACCGCCTACGATTTTTCTTATATGAGCTAAGGAAATTATCATAGACTGTTTCTTCTGAAAAAAATACACGTGCGATTAAAGACCGCTTACGGTGAAGATACAGATATACTGGGGAAATGATACTTTTATTCCAATCGATCAATGAGTAAAAATAAATAACTTGAGTCCGACTTCACGATATCCACACTTCTTCCTTCTTCAATATCTGGGTAATCAACCGACTACCAAACTGCATCATAGACAATCTACAGAATTGAGACAATAACAGTTCTTTTTTGAGAACATGAGAAGTTATAATCCTTCAGGAGATGAGAATGCTATTAAGAAGAAAAAATTAATCTTGTCGAAATAAAATTCTGAATGTAATTCAATTAACAATGAAAGTACATTGATTGATCTCTGATAGGGAAGACAACGGAGTTTATATCAGAATTCTGATGTCAGTGGAATTTTTCGGGATTTCGATTTCAAAAGTGGTTCCCATGCCAGGCTCAGTATCTATACGGATGGTACCGC
Organism: Proteiniclasticum sp.; assembly: GCF_032054185.1. NCBI lineage: Bacteria > Bacillati > Bacillota > Clostridia > Eubacteriales > Clostridiaceae > Proteiniclasticum > Proteiniclasticum sp. Next base: position 1,771 of record NZ_DAMBTF010000032.1, on the reverse strand, counting down.
CATGAAGAGCAATTATTTTCCCGACGATGGTCATACCAAGACCATTACCGCTACCTGCATGAGAGGAGTCTCCCTGATAGAATTTATCAAAGATTCGCGAAACATTTTCCTCACTCATGCCCGATCCCTGGTCTTTAATGACAAAGATCAGGGAATTGACCTTCTCCATGATGAGCACTTTGATGATGGAACCATCGGGGGAGAACTTCACCGCATTATCGAGAAGATTGATGAAGACCTGCTTCATGAGCTCCTCATTTGCGGTGAAGAGAATTTCTCCCCTGTCAAAGTCAATCTCAATATCCCGCTCACTCCACTTGCTGTAGATCAGGGCAATGACCAGGCGAATCTGCTCACTGACGTTATAGGTTTTCTTGTCTGTGAGAATAGACTGGTTTTCAAGCTTTGAGAGGCTCAGCACCTGATCGGCAAGCTCTGCTAGACGCTCTGATTCTGTGATGATGGTGTCAAGATATTCTCTGCGTGTTTCTTCTGTGAGATCATTCCGCTTTAAGATCCTCGCAAAACCACGGATGGAAACTATAGGGGTTTTGAATTCATGGGAAAAGTTGTTCACAAAATCTGTCCTAAGAAGCTCCACGCTGCCAAGCTCCTCCGCCATATGGTTGAAGCTGTCGGATAGCTGTTTCAGCTCATGGGGACCCTTAAGCTGAATCCTGGTGCTATAGTCTCCTTCTGCAATTCTGTCTGTTGCTTTCATGATTTCAAGAAGAGGTTTCAGAGGTTTATCACTGAAGATAAAGGCAAAAAACGTGCCGATGACAAGACTTATGATGGCAAAAACCAGGAGAGAGAGTCTGTGGTTGTAGCCCACTACATTGTAGCCCATCTTAACCAGCATATATCCGAAAAGAAAAATCACAACGGAAGATCCCAGCATGATGAGACACACAATCAGCGCAAAAAGAAGAGCGAGTTTAATCTTCTTCAGTTTTTCTCTCAGGTTATCCATGGTGAATCACCGCTTTGTAGCCTATTCCCCGGATGGCCACAATCTCAAACTCCGGATACGACTCAAAGCGTTTTCTCAGTCTGTTGATATGGACATTCACTGTCACATCTGAGGTTTCCGAATCCATGCCCCAGATTTCATCCATCAGCTGAAGCCTTGTAAAAATCTTGTCGGGATAGGAGAGAAGCTTATAGAGCAGATAGAACTCTTTCTGGGGAAGGGTCTGGCTCTCTTCATCCCTTTTGACCGTCAGTGCGTCATAGTCCAGAATAATCTGCCCGACCCGGAGCTTATGGTCGCTTGCGATGGCGGATCTTCGAAGAAGCGCCTTGATCCTAAGCAGCATTTCTTCCTCCTTCACGGGTTTGATCATATAGTCATCGGTACCGGCAAGGAATCCCTTGGTGAGTTCTTCCGGCAGATGTTTTGCCGTAACCATGAGAATGGGTGTATTGTCGCCCACGCTTCTAAGATGCTCGGTAAACTCGTACCCGTCCATATTCGGCATCATCACATCCAGCACAATGAGATCCACATGCTGGTTTTCAAGGACATCCAGAGCCTCCAGACCATCCTTTGCCGAGACCACTTTATATCCTGAAAGCTCCAGTACGGCTTTCATCAGTTTTGCGGTGCTTTTGTCGTCTTCTACGACCATCAGTTGAAACATCATCCACTCCCCCTTATCATTGGAAAAAATTATACCATAAATCATAAACTGAAAATAAACTAAGATGAGCGGGCGATCGTGTCAATTTACTGTTGGTTGAATTCAGAAAATATTTGTCCGTATTATGC
>NZ_DAMBTF010000031.1:0-29462 GCF_032054185.1 Proteiniclasticum sp. | reverse complement strand
AATGCAAAAAGCGACCGATTTCCGTATGGAAATGGTCGCTTTGTCTACAGTCTGAAAGGTCCCTGACGGGACCTTTTTGCATTACTCAATCCGGATTCATAGGACGATGTGTAATTATGCATAAGGCTGGCGTCGTAATTTGGTGATTCAATTGCTTATAAAAGTTCAATTTGATATAATTAATCCAAATAGACCTACAGTATCGAGGAGGATAAGGAATGAGTGAAAATATGAATAAAACCCAAGGTCACGGTGTGGTCAAAATATCGGAAGATGTAGTCGGGGTCATTGCAGGGATTGCTGCAAGCGAAATTGAAGGTATCCAGGGCCTGCATCCTACACTGACAGGTGGAATCACACAGGTGGTTACCGGTAAAAGAAATGTTACCAAAGGTGTCAAGGTTACTGTGGGAGAACATGATGCAATCATTGATATGGTTGTGAGCATAGAATACGGATTCAAAATACCGGATGTGGTCCATAAAGCTCAGATCAATGTTAAGGAGACTGTTGAGACCATTACAGGACTTAAGGTGTCTGCTGTAAACGTCTATGTCAACAATATCTACGTCAAGGACAAGGAAAAAGAGACAAAGGAAAAATAATACCTCACCCTCTGATGCCAGAGGGTTTTTTGTAGTGAAACTAATAATAAGGAGTGGGCAGTGTTGCCCTTTATGATTATGAGAAAAAGAACAAGAGAAATAGCGATGGAGCTTCTGTATCAGAGCACCATGAATGAAAAAACAGCAGAAGAACTGATGGACGATTACTTTGAAGACAATCAGGATGATTTAAGAGAGGATACCGATCTTAAGTATCTTGAAGATGTTTTAAGCGGTGTTATGAGCCATAAAGAGAACATTGACAAGCTTATCGAAAAATATCTGGTCAACTGGAAGCTTTCCAGAGTGTCCAAAATCAACCTCAGTATTCTTAGGCTCGCAACATATGAAATTCTTTATGTGGATAATATACCTGATAATGTATCCATTTATGAAGCTGTAGAAATGGCTAAAAAATATTCGGATGAATCATCAGGATCCTTCGTCAACGGAGTTCTGGACAAGATTTCACACACGGACCATGACCTGTCAGCTGCGCCTCTTACCGTGAACGCTGAGTCTGAAGCTGATGCAGTGCCGGAAACCGGAGTGATCGAATCTGAAATGAAGGAAGAGCCTGAAACGGAAGAAAGAGGAACTGAAGAATAAGACAAGCCATTTGAATACCAGAACAGGGAGGATAACAATGTCAGAAATTATCAATGTATCAGCCATTGCAAAGGTAGAAAAAGAAAAGATCAGAAACAGAATTGAAGGATATCGGGCAGAGGGCAAAGCAACGCCGACGCTAGCCTCAGTAATCGTAGGTGAAGATCCCGGGTCTGTATATTATATAGATATGCAGAAGAAGGTTCTGGAATCTCTTGGCGGGACAATGCTGAAAATCACTCTGTCTCAGGATGTCAGTGAGGAAGAACTGCTCTCCACCATAGGTGAGCTTAATGAAGATGATGAAGTCCATGGAATCATGGTGCTTTTTCCACTGCCGAAGCATATCAGCGAAGATCGTATCGCCATGAAAATCAGTCCATCAAAAGATGTAGATGGTGTAAATCCCATCAACATCGGACTACTGGCATCGTCAACAGGTGGAATCGCTCCATGTACTCCATCAAGTGTTGTGGAGATACTGAAAAATACGTTGGGCATGCTGGAAGGCATAAATGCAGTCATCATCGGGAGAAGCAATATCGTGGGTAAGCCACTGATACAGCTTCTACTTCGGGAAAATATGACGGTAACTGTCTGTCACTCAAGAACAAAAGAGCTCAAGAATGTGGCAGCAGGCGGAGAAGTCCTGATATCAGCCATGGGACGCCCCATGATGATCACTGAAGAGTATGTCGGAAAAGGTGCTGTCGTCATTGATGTAGGTACGTCAGAAAAGGACGGAAAGATAGTCGGCGACTGCGACCTTCTAAGCGTGATGAAGAAAGCGAGACTTGCGACAAAGGTGCCTGGTGGAGTAGGGACACTGACAACGACCATTCTGATGAGGACTCTTGTTGATCTCTATGATAAAAGCGAAGCGTAACAGGTGAACGGAGGTCATTAATGAAACTGAAAACCATGAGCGTTACAGACCTCAATGTCTATATCAAAAGAAACTTTGACCATGACTTCATTTTGAACAATCTGACCGTCATGGGCGAGATTTCCAATTTTAAAGCCCACTCATCCGGTCACTTCTATTTTTCACTGAAAGATGAAAGTGCTAAAGTGAACTGTGTCATGTTTCGGACGGAAGCATCCAAGCTTGAAATCAGACCCAAGGATGGCATGAAAGTTGTAATTAAGGGTAGAGTCAGCGTCTACCCGAAAGAGGGAAGCTATCAGCTCTATGCTTCCATGATGGAAGAAGTGGGGCTTGGAGAAATCTATCTGGAATTTGAGAGAAACAAAGAAAAGCTCCATAATGAGGGGCTTTTTCGTGATGAAATCAAAAAGGAGATTCCGAGATACCCTGAAAAGGTTGCGGTCATCACATCTTCAACAGGAGCGGCTGTGCAGGATATCATCAACGTTTCCAGAAGAAGAAACGGCACTGTCTCCCTGACTGTATTTCCTACACTTGTTCAGGGAGACGAGGCCCGCCTGTCACTTACAGCAGCCATACAGAAGGTCAATCTCCATAAGAAATATGATGTGATCATCCTTGCAAGAGGTGGTGGATCCTATGAGGATCTCTCCTGTTTCAATGATCTTGATCTGGCCTATGCCATCAGAAAATCGAAGATTCCTGTGGTCACGGGAATCGGTCATGAGGTTGATTTCACCATAGCCGATTTCGTAGCGGATTACAGGTGCGCGACACCTTCCCAGGCAGCAGAAGTCGTGATCCCATCACTTTCTGAAATGGTGAGAGAATATCATGAATATCAGGCACGGCTTAAGGGCAGCTATCAGATGAGACTGCGTTTTGAAAAAGCCAGGGTGGAATCCCTGATGCAGGCTCTTTCAAAAAACAATCCCAAGATCATAATAGCCAACGGATATCTTGAAATCGACCGGAAAAGAAATCAATTAGATGGTATAATTATACAGAAACTATCTAGAGAAAAAGAAAGGCTCGCATCAGGATACAGCCTTCTGAAAGCGCACAATCCCCTGAATATTCTTGATAAGGGATATGCTCTGGTCTATGACGGCGAAGGGGTACTCGTTAAAGAGGCAGAAACTCTGGATCACCTGGATAGAATCAGAATCAGGCTGAAAGATGGAGAAAGAACATTGGAGGTGCATAATCATGGCAAAGAAGAAAGTGACCTATAAAGAAATGATGGAGAATCTGGATGAAATCATCGAGAATCTTGAAAAAGGCGATCTGTCTGTAGAAGAATCCATGGATAAGTATGAGGAAGGGGTCAAAATCACAAAGGACCTTCTGGAGATTCTCAACAAAGCGGAAGAAAAAGTTAAAATTATGCATGACCAGGATGAAACGGAGTTTTAAATGTTAAAAAGATACAAGACTTTAATGGATGAAACCATACTGAATTATTTTAGAAAGCTTCCGGATAATACACTGACAGAAGCTATGGCCTACAGCATGAACCTGGGTGGAAAAAGACTGAGACCTGCACTGGTACTTATGTCTTCAAAGATCTTCGGCGGAGATGAGGCGGAAATCCTGCCCATGGCTCTTGCCATGGAGATGATTCATACCTATTCTCTGATTCATGACGATCTACCTGCCATGGATAACGATGAGTTAAGAAGAGGCAAACCGACAAATCACATCGTATACGGTGAAGCAAATGCCATCCTGGCAGGAGATGCGCTCCTCAACGAAGCATTTTCACTGCTTCTCTCAAATTATGCAGTGAAAAGTACTGAAGGTGCCAGGGCAGCTCTGAGGATTTCAGAAGCTTCTGGCAGAGAAGGTATGATTCTTGGACAGGTCTACGATCTTGAAAATGAAAAGAAGAAGGCGGACCTTTCCGGACTCATTTCCTGTCACAATAGAAAAACAGGAGAGCTGATTGCAGCATCTCTTACAGGACCGGCAGTTCTCTATGGGGCTACCGATGAAGAAATCGAAAAGATTCATACTTTCGGCATCAAGCTGGGACTGGCTTTTCAGATTCAGGATGACATTCTGGACAGAACTTCCACAAAAGAGATTCTGGGGAAGAGCACGGGAAAAGACGAAAAATCCGGAAAAAGCACATATGTGGAATTATTCGGTATCGAGAAAAGCAGAGAGATGGCACGGGAAGTCACATCCGAATGCCTTGAAATTCTGAAATCCATAGACAGAGATACAAAAGAGCTTTCAGATGTGACAGAACAGCTGATGATACGAACCTATTAGGAGGAAAAAGAATGGGTATACTGGATGACGGCTATCATAAGCCAGAAGATATTAAGAAATTTACCCTGGAAGAACTGTATGCGCTTTCAGATGAAATTCGAAGCTTCCTTGTGGAATCAGTTTCCAAGACCGGCGGTCATCTTGCTCCTAATCTGGGTGTCGTTGAACTCACTGTAAGCATGTTCAATGTATTTGATCTGGAAAAGGATAAGATCATATATGATGTGGGGCATCAGAGTTATGTCCATAAAATTCTTACCGGCAGAAAAAAAGGCTTCGAAACACTGAGGCAGTTCGGAGGAATAAGCGGTTTTCCCAAAAGAGAAGAAAGCCGATACGATATTTTCGATACAGGTCATTCTTCCACATCAATCAGTGCCGCTCTTGGAATTGCAAGAGCAAGAGATCTTAAGGGAGAAGACCATCAGGTCGTGGCCGTCATCGGTGATGGTGCACTGACCGGAGGAATGGCTCTTGAGGCGCTGAATGACGTAGGCGACAAGAAGACCGATCTCATCGTTATCCTGAATGACAATCAGATGAGCATTTCGCGAAATGTGGGTGGAATCAGTACCTATCTCAGTCAGCTGAGGGGGGACAAGAACTACGAAAAAGCGAAGAAGGAAGTCCAGGATCTGGTAGACAGAATGCCTCTTGGAAAAAGCATCAACAAATCCATGGACCGTGTGAAGGAAGGGATAAAATCCATGCTTCTTCCCGACATGCTGTTTGAGAACATGGGACTGACCTATCTCGGACCGGTGGATGGACATAATATCAAAGAGGTTTCCAAAATCCTCAAAGTTGCAAAAGAGATGAAAGGACCGAAGCTTGTTCATGTCATCACCAAAAAAGGAAAAGGCTACAAGAACAGCGAACAGAGACCCGATAAATTCCATGGAACACCGCCTTTCAACATGGAAAACGGAAAAACGATATCTCCGGGCGGTCTCAGTTACTCCGCGGTCTTCGGCAATACACTGACAGAAATGGCCAAGGAGAACAGAGATATTGTTGCTGTTGTTGCGGCTATGCCTGACGGCACAGGGCTCACCAGTTTCAAGGAGCTCTTCAGTAAAAGGCTGTTTGATGTGGGTATTGCTGAGCAGCATGCAGTCACTCTTGCCGCAGGGCTTGCTGTAGGTGGACTTAAGCCGTATGTGGCACTGTATTCCACTTTCCTTCAAAGAGCTTTCGATCAGGTCATCCATGATGTCTGTATTCAGAACCTAGATGTGACCCTCTGCATTGATCGTGCAGGGCTTGTAGGCGATGACGGGGAGACTCATCAGGGAATCCTTGATCTGTCCTTTCTGACGCCTATACCCAATCTCACCATCATGGCACCCAAATCACTGGAAGAGCTGAGATATATGCTCTATTTTTCCGAGAAATTCCGAGGTCCTCTAGCCATAAGATATCCTAGAGGAGGAGATGATCCGTCATATCATCCTGTACCGCTGAAGGAGTTCGTTCCAGGAAAATTCGAAGTGATGAAAGAAGGAAGCGACGGGTATCTCTATGCTACAGGAAAGATGGTTTCAAGAGCAGTTCATCTTTCGGAAATGTTGAAGGAAAAGGGATATGATTATGGCGTCGTGAACGGATGCTTCATCAAACCTGTGGATGACCATCTGATCAGGTCCCACCTTGATAAGGGCTATAAGATCGTTACGATGGAAGACAACATGCTTCACGGAGGATTCGGTTCCATGGTCATGGAAAGCGCGATGGGTCATTTCATGATCGGGAATCTTCTGAGACTTGGCTATAATGATCAGTTCGTTGTTCAAGGTGCAGTGGAGCGGCTATATGAGGAATATGGCCTGGGCTATGATGCGATGATGCAAAAAATCATAGATTTTACAGGAGAGAAATAGATGAGTGATAAAGAAAGGCTTGATGTGCTCCTTGTGGAACTGGGCTATTACGAAACCAGAGAAAAGGCAAGAGCACAGATCATGGCCGGAAAAATATATGTTGACGACCAGAAGTCCGATAAACCGGGGACTAAAGTAAGCAGATCGGCCAACATTGAAGACCGTGGCGAAAAAATGCCCTTTGTTTCACGAGGCGGATTTAAGCTGGATAAAGCGGTCCGATCGTTTAAGATTGATCTTAAGGAAAAGATCTGCCTGGATATCGGAGCCTCCACAGGAGGCTTTACAGATGTGATGCTGCAGAGCGGAGCACAGAAAGTCTATGCGGTGGATGTGGGGTATGGACAGTTTGCATGGAAACTGAGAACAGATCCAAGAGTCGTCTGTCTTGAACGGATGAATTTCAGGTATGCAACGAAAGAAGAGATTCAGGATCCCATAGACTTTGCAGCAACGGACGTTTCCTTTATTTCCATCACAAAAATCATACCTGCTGCAATCCGTCTGATGAAAGAGGATGGGGAAATGGTTGCACTCATCAAACCACAGTTTGAAGCAGGAAGAGAAAAAGTGGAGAAAAAAGGGGTAGTGAGAAAGAAATCGACCCATAAGGAAGTGCTGAAAACCATAACGGATTTTGTCACAGCAGAGAATCTGTTCATCTATGGTCTGGATTATTCGCCCATAAAGGGACCAGAAGGAAACATCGAATTTCTGATATATTTCGGCAGGAAAGACAAAGAGATACTGTTCGATTACGAGTCCGTTATCGATGAGCTCATTGATCGTGCACACAGTATCTGACATTATAGATTGGGGGAAGCTTTGTGAAAAAGATTGGAATCTACAGCAATAAAGAAAAAGACCCCGAAGGGATTTATCTTGAAGAGACCCTGAACTGTCTGAAAAATACTCTGCCACGTGCAGAAATCTTTCTGGTGAAAGACGAGCTGCCGGAAGAGGAACTGGAGCTTCTCATCGTTCTGGGAGGCGACGGCACACTGCTGTCTGCCGCAAGGCTCACCTATGGTCTAAATGTACCCGTACTTGGCGTAAACATCGGTAATCTGGGTTTTATGACCGGTACGGATATACACGGACTTCATGAGAGTCTTTTAAAAATCGAAGAAGGCCGATACACCATAGAAGACCGCATGATGCTGAGAACTACAGTGGACTGCCCGGACGGTACGAAGACCTTCTATGCGCTCAATGATGTTGTGGTACATAAAGGCGCTCTAGGCAATATCATCTATTTCGAACTGTATGTGGATGATGATTTTTCAAACAGCTACCGTGGGGATGGGATGATCATCACAACCCCTACAGGCTCTACCGCCTACAACCTGTCCGCTGGAGGATCCATTATGTATCCTACTGTTGAAGCCATAGGCGTCACAGCCATATGCCCCCATACCTTTGGCGTCAGGAATCTGATCCTTGCCAGCAGTCAGAAGATAACGATCAAAGTCGGGAGAAGCAATGAAGAGTTTTTTCTCTCCATGGACGGTCAGATCAATCTCAGAATAACAGAAGATGCGATAATCACCACGAAGAAGGCGGAGCATTCCTGCAAGATTCTGAGACTGGATGATTATGATTATTTCAATGTACTCAGACAGAAACTGATATACAAGGCAATGAATATTCAAAGGGGTGAAAAAATTGAAAATTGACAGACGCAGTAAAATGCTGGAAATCATATCCAGACGAGAAATCGAAACCCAGGAGGAATTGGCCCAGGAACTGAGGAAAGAGGGCTTCAATGTAACGCAGGCTACCGTATCAAGAGACATCAAGAACCTGCAGCTCATCAAAGTGCTCAGCTCAACCGGTAGATACAAGTATGTGGCGAATAAAGAAGAATCAAAGGATGCCATCGGAAAGCTGGTGACGCTCCTCTCCCATACCATAATTTCGGTGGAAAACATCGACAAGATGGTGGTTGTAAGAACCATAACAGCAGCGGCGGGAACGGCGGCAGAAGCCATAGACCAGCTGGATCTTGCGGAAATCGCAGGAACAATAGCTGGAGACAATACCATATTTATGATGGTGCGCTCGGACGATATGGCAGTAGAAATCGTGAAAAAGATTTCTGAGCTGGTGGGTAAGTAAAATGCTGATACAGCTGAATGTGAAAAATTTTGCGCTGATCGACCATCTTGAACTTTCATTCCATGACGGATTCACCATTCTGACCGGTGAAACGGGAGCGGGTAAATCCATACTCATCGACTCCATCAATTTTGTTCTGGGGGAAAAGTTCAGCAAGGAATTTATCCGTACCGGAGCCGATTCAACCTATGTGGAAGCGATATTCACACTGGAGGAACCTGCTAAAGCCATTCTGGATGCCCAGGGTATTCCTTATGAAGATACAGTCATTCTCTCAAGGGAAAGCTTCGTCAACGGCAGAAACAGTTCGAGAATCAACGGTAAAAGCGTGCTTGTGGGTGTTCTGAAGGAACTGGGAAAAGAACTTCTGGATATTCACGGACAGCATAACAATCAGAACCTTCTTGACAGCACAAAGCATCTGGATTATCTGGACAGCTTCATCGATCTTTACGAGAAAAAGGCATTTAGTGATTATGCAGAGCAGTTTGAGCATCTGAGCAGCCTTAAGGAAAAACTGCAGAAGCTTCTCGGCAACACAGACCGGGATAAGCTGATCGATTACCTCAAATTCCAGATTGAAGATATCGAAAAAGCAAAACTTCGGCCTGATGAGGAGAAAGAGCTGACCGAAAAGTTCTCCATGCTGAGCCATGCCGAAAAGATTTCGACGGGTCTTGTACAGGCGCATGAGCTCATCAGCAGCGAAGAAGGTATACTTTCTTCACTTTCAACCTCTCTGCATGCACTCAAGTCCATCGAGAAATATTATGAAAAGGTCAAGGGTCCCATCGAAAATCTGGAAAACGCCTATTATACGCTTCAGGAGACCTTCAGAGAAATCACCGATTACAAAGATGAGGTGTATTACGACCAGGATGAACTCAATGAGATCAATGAAAGACTTTATATCTACAGCACTTATAAGAAGAAATACGGTGAACAGCTCGAGGACGTTCTGGCATACTATGACAAGATCAGAAAAGAATATGATGATCTCAACAATGCCGAGGAACATATCATAAAAGTGAGGCAGGATATCGAGAAGGTCAGGCACAGACTGCTTGAAACAGGCCGTGAGATTCATAAGATAAGAGTTTCCGGAGGGAAAAACCTCAGCAGCAAGATCAATGAAGAGCTGAAGTTTGTCGGTCTCGAAAAAGCCCAGTTCATGGCGCAGATCAGCGGGACAGAAATCATCGGACCCAAAGGAACGGATGAAGTGCACTTTCTCATTTCTACAAATACCGGTGAACCTATGAAACCTCTGGAAAAAATAGTTTCAGGCGGTGAACTGTCACGTATCATGCTCTCCATGAAAGTGGCCTTTATCGACAAGGATAAGACGCCTTCCGTAATATTCGATGAAATCGATACAGGGATCAGCGGAAGGATAGCTGAGGCGGTCGGTGAAAAAATGTATTCCCTTTCTCATTCATTCCAGGTTTTCTGTGTCACCCATCTGCCCCAGATTGCCGCATTTTCGGATAACCATCTGGTGGTCTCGAAGCATGAGGAAGATAAGAGAACCTATACCAAAGTCAATGATGCCGATCTTTCCGGCAAGACGGATGAGCTGGCTAAAATGATCGGGGGAAGCGCAATTTCCGATCCGCAGGTGAGAAGTGCGGAGGATATCATTGCAAAGACGCAGAAAATCAAGGAAAAGTATACTCATAAAGTGAAATAAATGCCATAATATACATATTGTGACAGTTGATATGACATAATGAATACAGAGAGGTGAATTAATGAATAAGCAAATCAGAATCGTAATTGCTGACGACAATGCGGATATCGGAAATTTAGTCAAAGAATATCTTGGAAGTGATTCAGACTTTAAAGTGGTCGGGGTGACAAAGAACGGTGTAGAAACTCTGGAAGTGGTGAGAAACGAGAAACCGGACGTTCTTCTTCTTGATATCATCATGCCTGAACTGGACGGTCTTGGGGTACTTGAAGCCCTGAAGAATATGTCTGATAAGCCGATTATCATTGTCTATTCGGCGATTTCCCATGACAAGGTCACAAACACCGCCATTACACTCGGTGCGGACTACTATATGGTCAAGGGGATTGATCTGAAGCATCTGAAGAACAGAATCAAAAGCTATTTCGAAGCGAAGCATGATACTTCCGAAGGTGAAGAGAATATGATTCATTTCAGCCAGACTCAGGAAGGCAGCGCGAAAAGAGATCTCGCCACCGAACTATCCGCAATCCTGCAGGAAGCGGGAATCCTGCCCCATATAAAGGGCTACAGCTATCTCCGGGAAGCCATCATTGAAGTCATCGATAATGTGGAGCTGCTCTCTGCAGTGACCAAGGAACTTTATCCCAACATCGCCGGCAAGTTCAATACCACCTCTTCAAGAGTGGAGAGAGCCATCAGGCATTCCATCGAAGTATCATGGAACAGAGGACAGCTGGAAAACCTCAACAGCATCAGCGGGTTTAATGTGAACTTCGAAAAAGGAAAACCGACGAACTCTGAATTCATCGCACTGATCAGCGACAAATTCAGGCTCAGGCAGACGACAGAAGATTAAAGTCAGCTCTCAGAAGGCGGATAATCTTTATGTGAATATTATTTTAACTTTACATAATATTTCTTCTATGCGCTGTTTCGCTCTTATCACACCAGCATTTTTGTAGTAAAATAGAGTAGTGAATTGAATAAACGACTACCGTTTTGAGACCCCGGATAACTCCCAGGGTCTTTTTCTATCATTTTTTTGTAAAGGAGACAGCATATGGAGTTCATGGAAGATACCGTTCTGAAGAAGAATCTTTATGACGGCAAGATCATTAATCTGGAGACCCATGAAGTTAGCCTTGCCGACGGCAATACGGCTTTTCGTGAAATTGTAAGACATCCCGGAGGTGTCTGTATATTCGCCAAAGATGAGGAGGGGAAGATTCTCCTCGTCAGACAGTTCAGAAAACCCATGGAGGAAGCCTATCTTGAACTGCCGGCAGGAAAACTTGAAAAGAATTTGACTCCCGAAGAGAATGCCTTCAAGGAGTTGGAGGAGGAAACCGGGTACAAGTGCCAGAATCTCACAAGCCTAGGTGCCTATGCCACATCCCCTGGCTACAGTGATGAAATCATTCATCTCTATATCGCTGAAGGGCTGTATGAAGGACAGAAAGGCGGGGACGATGACGAATTCATCGACATCGTAAGAATGACTGACGATGAGTTCATGGACGGGCTAAGATCAGGACTGATCAAGGACCTCAAGAGTGTGGCCGCTTATACACTGGCGAAACTGCTGTAATGGATGATTTTCTGAAGGACTATCTCGAGGAACTGAAGAGACTGGACAAGTCACCGAATACCATAGATGCCTACAGACGCGATATCACCCATCTCATTTCCTTTCTTCAGGATGAAGGACTGGATTATGGGGATTTCAACGAAATCGAAGTATCGAATTTTATCGGTTATCTTCTGGATTTCAACATGTCAAGAGCCACCATTTCGAGACATCTTGTATCGATCCGCAATTTCTATAAGTATCTCAGGAAGAAGAACAAGGTGCGTGAAGCGCCGATTCTCTATTTCGAGCTTCCCGAGATCAAAAGAAATCTGCCCGAACCTCTTTCCATAGAAGAGGTGGAAATGCTGATCGACACACCTGATGTCAAGACCCGTAAAGGAAAAAGAGACAGAGCCATCCTTGAGCTTCTCTATGCCACAGGCCTTAAAGCCACGGAGCTTCTCGATCTCACCTACAGGGACGTAGACCTTTCAAGGGGCTTTATTTCCATCAAAGGAAAGAAGAACAGGGAGAGACTGATACCCATAGGTTCCTTTGCCGTGTCGAGCTTAAGAGAATATCTTGCGTCGAGAAAGGATACCGTAATCGGTTCATCGGTTCTGTTTCCTTCCCAGAGGGGAGAGAAGATGACCCGTCAGGGACTCTGGAAGATCCTCAAGGAATATGCACAGGCCTGCGGACTGGACAAGAGCATAAACATCAACAGCCTCAGGCATTCCTATGCGGTGCACATGCTTGCTGGAGGAGCGGATCTTACCACGCTGTCCCTTCTTCTTGGCCATAACGACATCAAGGCGACCGCAGTTTATCTAAAGCTGGTGAAAAACAAAAAATTCAAACAGGTATATGATGACGCCCATCCAAGGGCTTAACAGGAGGAGAAATTAATATGAAAAGAGCGATACTCATCGTACTGGATTCCGTAGGAATCGGAGAAATGCCCGATGCGCACCTATATGGTGACGTGGGATCAAATACACTCGGAAACATAGCGAAGGCTGTAGGCGGAATGGATATTCCCAATCTTGAAGCATCAGGACTCGGAAACATCGCACCGCTTGAAGGGGTAAAGAAGCAGGACAGACCTCTTTCTGCTTATGGAAAATCTGCAGAGCTTTCTGTTGGCAAGGATACCGTGACCGGTCACTGGGAAATGTCAGGTGTCATCCTGGAAAAACCCCTCAATACCTACCCCAACGGTTTTTCCAAAGAAATCATGGACGCATTTGAGGAAAAGATCGGCAGAAAGACCATAGGAAATGAAGTTGCTTCAGGCACCGAAATTATTGAGAGACTAGGCGAGGAGCATGTGAGGACAGGTTATCCGATCATATACACCTCTGCGGATTCCGTGTTCCAGATCGCTGCTCATGAAGGCATAATTCCACTGGAAGAGCTGTACAGATACTGCGAGATCGCAAGAGAGATGCTCGTTGGTGACTGGCAGGTAGGCAGAGTCATCGCCAGACCTTTCACAGGAGAAAACGGAGCATTCAAAAGAACATCCAACAGAAAGGACTATTCGCTGGATCCGTTCAATAAGACGATACTCGAGTACGTCAAAGAAGCGGGAAGCAATGTCATGTGTGTCGGAAAGATCGAAGATGTGTTCAACAAGATCGGTGTCACCCACTCTGTACACACCAAGAACAATCTTGAAGGGGTACGTGAGACCATTAATTTCATGGAAAAGGATATGCCTGGACTCATCTGGTCAAATCTAGTTGATTTCGATATGCAGTTCGGCCATCGTAACGACTATACAGGCTACTACAACGCCATCAGAGAATTTGACGGGAAACTCCCGGAGATCCTGAACACGATGAAGGACGAGGATATCCTCATCATCACGGCAGACCACGGTTGTGACCCGACTACAGAGTCCACAGATCATTCAAGAGAATATATTCCGATTCTTGTCTTTGGAAAGAGTATAAGAGCCGGTGCGGATTTTGGTGTACGAAGAACATTCTCGGATATCGGAAAGACGATCCTTGATTATCTCAACATCGAGAATGAACTCTACGGAGAGAGTTTCCTCAAGGAAATACAGTAACAGACAGTCAGTAAAGTCAGAAGGAGCAGCTGGAGGATATGAATATGGAGAAGAATATGGATATGAAGAGAATCGATCAGATATGTGCGTTCATCAAGGAGCGTGTACCCTATGTACCTGAGGTCCTGGTCATTTTAGGATCAGGTCTTGGTGCCATGGCGGATGAAGTGGAAGACAGAATCGTTGTCAGGTACGACGAGATTGACGGATTTCTTGTATCAACCGTAGAAGGACATGCAGGACAGTTCGTTTTCGGTACCTACAAAGGCAGAAAAGTGGCCATGATGCAGGGAAGATTCCACTACTACGAGGGATACTCCATGAAAGAGGTGACTCTCCCGGTATTTGTCATGAGAAGACTTGGCGTCGAAAATCTCATCGTCACCAATGCCTGCGGAGGTGTAAACAAGGCTCTTTCACCTGGAGATCTGATGCTAATTGAAGACCATCTGAACTTCACGGGGAACAATCCCCTGATGGGACAGAACCTTTCCGAATTCGGTCCGAGGTTCCCGGATATGTCAAGGGTCTATAACAGAGACCTCATGGCACTGGCGAAGAAAATCGGAAGAGAGGAGAACATCCCGCTTAAGGAAGGGGTATATGCCATCTATACCGGACCAAGCTATGAAACTCCTGCCGAAATCAGGGCATACAGAACGCTCGGTGCAGATGCCATAGGGATGTCCACAGTACCGGAAGCTATTGTTGCGAACTATTCCGGTATGAAGGTGCTAGGGGTAAGCTGCATCACAAATATGGCTTCAGGAATCCTTGATCAGCCGTTGAATCATGAGGAAGTCATCGAAGTATCCGCTAGGGTAAGAGACAGTTTTATCACACTCATTTCGAGAGTTATAGAGG
This sequence comes from Proteiniclasticum sp., assembly GCF_032054185.1. Taxonomy (NCBI): domain Bacteria; kingdom Bacillati; phylum Bacillota; class Clostridia; order Eubacteriales; family Clostridiaceae; genus Proteiniclasticum; species Proteiniclasticum sp. The sequence continues at coordinate 14,880 of NZ_DAMBTF010000031.1, read as the reverse complement.
AGATGTAATTAGAAGATGCATATACTGGAGATCATAGACAAGAAGAAAAAAGGCAGAAGTCTTACACAGGAAGAGATCTACTATGTGGTGAACGGATATACACAAGGGAAGATTCCCGACTATCAGATTTCCGCTCTGCTCATGGCGATCTACTTCAAAGGCATGAACGAAGAAGAAACCCGGATGCTGACCATGGCTATGGTGGAATCGGGGGATCAGATCGATCTTTCCTCAATCAAAGGCGTTAAAGTGGACAAGCATTCCACAGGCGGTGTAGGAGACAAGGTCAGCCTCATCGTCATTCCTTTGGTGGCATCCCTCGGGATTCCCGTTGCCAAGATGAGCGGAAGAGGACTTGGGCATACCGGCGGTACCATCGATAAACTGGAAAGCATCGACGGCTTCAACATCAGCCTCACCATGGAAAAGTTCATAGATAACGTCAATCAGTACGGGATGGCCATCGTGGGGCAGACAGGCGATCTTACGCCTGCAGACAAGAAGCTCTATGCACTGAGAGATGTCACCGCAACAGTGGACAGTGTACCGCTTATTGCAAGTTCCATCATGAGCAAGAAAATCGCATCCGGTTCCGATGCCATCGTCCTGGATGTCAAGGTGGGCAACGGTGCCTTCATGAAGACTCTTGAAGAGGCGAGAGTGCTTGCACAGGCTATGGTTTCCATCGGTAAGGGTCTAGGCAGAAATACAGTTGCCGTACTCACCAATATGAATGAGCCTCTGGGCAGGGAAGTGGGCAACGCCAATGAAGTAAGAGAAGCCATAGCCGCGCTCAAGGGTGAAGGCAGTGAAGATCTCATCAATGTGAGCGTCACCATCGCTTCCTATATGGCGGTGCTTGGAAAGGCATTTGACAGCCTGGAAGATGCGAAGAAAGCGATACTTGAAAATATCGCTGACGGTAGTGCCCTTACAAAGCTTGAGACACTGGTGAAGATCCAGGGTGGAAATCCTGACCAGATCCTTCATCCTGAGACCCTTCCGACTGCAGCAATCAGTGTTCCGGTCATCTCGGAGAAAGACGGCTACGTCCACGAAATCCGGGCACAGGAAATCGGGACCGCAGCCATGCTTCTTGGTGCAGGAAGAGAAACCAAGGAAGACATCATCGATTATGCTGCAGGAATCTCTCTGGAAAAGAAGGTGGGCGACAAGGTATCCAAAGGGGATATCCTCTGCACACTTCTGACCAACAGAGAAAACTATCAGGATGCCTACGACAAGGCGCTTGATGCTTATGAAGTGAATGAAGAAGAAGCTGAGATCATACCGTTCATTCTGGATGTCATCAGCTAGCGCATAAAAGAACCGATCCCATGTCAAAGGTCAGGGATATTGACGGAAACAGGACATCCGAAGAAAAAGAGCAGAGGATGTCCTGTTTTCTTTATGGGATAATTTCTGTATAATGGTGAAAGAGAAAATATGTCTTGTGGGGGATGTCATGGAAAGCCTGAATATCAATATCACAAATTTTGAAGGACCTTTCGATCTCCTTCTGCATCTTCTGAAAGTCAACAAAATGAAGATTCAGGAAATCAGGATATCGGAGATCACCAGTCAGTATCTCATCTACCTGCACAGCATGAAGGAACTGGATCTTGAAATCGCTTCGGAGTTTCTGCTCATGGCATCGACGCTTCTTGAAATCAAATCAAGAGAAATGCTGCCTAGACATAAGGAAGACGTTGACGAAGAAGAACTTAAGGAAAAACTGGTTCTTAGAATAGAAGAATATGAGGCGTTCAAGATCATCGCTGAAAAGATCGGAGAGCGTTTCAACAGCGATCTCTTCATCTTCACCAAACGGGCGGAGACCATCATACAGGATGAGATTCCCCTGGAACAGCTTCTGCAGGGTGTGACTATGGACAGTCTGTATCTCACCTACAAGAGTCTGATGAACAGACAGAAGGAGAAGGTAAACAGAAGCTTTGTCCGGACCAGAAGCCTGGAGAGAGAAGAGTTCAGGATTGAAGACAAAATGGAGGAGCTGGAAAGGATTCTTGCAGGGAACACGACATTCAGTTTCAGCACTCTTCTTCTGGGCATGAAGTCAAAAGCCGAGAGAATCGTGCTGTTTCTGGCCATTCTCGAGTTATCGAGAAACAGACGGATAAGAGTCTCTCAGGAAGAAGTCTTTTCTGAAATCATTATCGAAAAAGGGGTAGAAGATGGAAGATAAACTATATACTGTTCTTGAAATGGAAGGTCTCCTTGAAGTGGAGCCCTATGTGAGCGCTCTTGAGAGCATACTTTTTGCAGCAGGGGAAGCTGTAAGAAAAAAAGATCTCATGCGGATTCTCAGTCTTCGGGAAAAGGATCTTGATGAGGTCATTGCAAGCCTTCAGGAAGAACTGAGCGGCAGCAGAAGAGGAATCAGACTGATGATACTTGAAAACAGAATCCAGCTGGGTACAAAAGAATGCAATACCCATTATCTTAAGGAGCTTCTGGGTGTAAACGACAGGCAGAGTCTCTCAAAAGGCGCACTGGAATGTCTTTCCATCATCGCATTCAAACAGCCTGTAACAAGGGTGGATATCGATGAGATCAGAGGAGTAAACAGCGACTATGTCCTCACAAAACTGCAGGAAAAAGGTCTGATCAAGGCTGTAGGCAGAAAAGATGCCCCAGGCAGACCTAAGCTTTACGGTACAACAGATGATTTCCTGATCCAGTTCGGATTCAGTTCAATCAGAGAAATGAGAGAAGGTCATGAAATTCCTCAGCGTATCCTTGAGATGGATCAGAAGAAGAAAGAAGCCGAAAAAGACGAAATCGAACTCTTTGAAGAAGAATAATACTGAAGACGCCTTAAACAGAGATCATCGTCTGTTTAAGGCGTCTTATGATTAGTGGGGGAAATAGCCGCTATCTTATGGAAGAAGAGCTTTGAAGGGCATTTTTGTCCCATCTGGATAGGGCTTCCGAGAATTTCTCTCCATATTCCTTATAAAAGCTCAGTCTCACTTTGGATGTGCTCTCGATATTCTTATAGAGCTTCTCCGAAACCAGATGCGGGTTTTTGCCGATCACCTCGCCGATCATCATTCTTGTACATTCTTTGATGATACGTTTGAGCATCGCCTCATCCGGTGTACCGAAGGTGTGTTTGTCGACGACTTTCAGGATGTAGCAGAGGAGCTTATGTATTTCATTATCGAAGATCTCCTCCTTATTCTTCACACTGAAAAGAGTCCAGTGCTGCGCATTACGGTCGGTCTCGATGTCCTGAAAATCATCCATGAGCTGAAGGAAGGCGCCGTAGCCATAGGCAAATTCCATTTCCATCTGATTCAGATGCCCCTTGCAAAGGTAGGCATCAGCGAGCACGGAAGTTCCGCCTTTGTAGAAGCTGATGGGCATGATGATGTTGGGTGAAAGTCTGTTCTGACTTCCCTGAGACATGCTGTACACCTGTGCATCCTGAATCAGCAGAAGACTCTTGTAGATTCCGGGGTATTCATTTCTTGGATACTCTTTTTCAATATTATGAATCATAGTGAAAATCTTCGTCTCTTCCGGAGTGACATCCGGAGGTGTATTTCCTTCAAGAACCATCTGAAGCCGGGTGTTGAAGTGCCGTTTCTCTTCTAGAGAAATACCGGGATCATCGAGATAGTTGTCGGTATAGGGATAGAGCATGCTGTAGGAAAAAATCGAAGGTGTCATTCTGATCGGGATATCGAAGAGAAGCTGAAGGGAATTCATAATCCACACATTTCTCACCGCCTGGAAAAGATCTGTAAATTCCAGAGACGAATCATGGGATCTGGCACTGGAAAAGAAGATATCGGTGGAGTCAAGATAACCGCTCCGCATGAAATAAGTCAGAAACGGTTCATCGAAGAAAATCTTCTTCCTGTCCATCTCTTCCGCTAGACCGATAAAAAGAAATCTGATTTCATTCTTCTCCTCATCGCTTAGGGTATCCATACTCTTTTCTCGGAAAGGCTCCAGCTTCTTCATGGATTTCTCAATGATCTTTCTGGCTTCGCGTTCATTGACCATCTTCTCCAGAATGGAAACTTTCTTAGTATCGGCAAAAGGACTGCAGGAGGACTTTGCAAAATCTTCCAGTGCATTTTCCAGTAATGTGCCTTGATCCAGTATTTCATCTCTATTTTTCATGGGTTGCATCCTTTCATCCGTATATCGGCAGTGTCGAGTACCTGAGTAGATGTGTCTATAAGATATATACCAAATAAAAGTGAAAATTGTATTAAAAATAGATGATTCTTCAAAATCACAAGGGAAAAGTCAGAAACACTTAATTTTAAGAGATATCATCCGACTAATATAGAGACAGAAATAATCGTTTGAAACGAAATTACAGCATAAGGAGACATAAATGAAAGGTACAGTAGTAAGCATATGGCTAAGCACCATCGGCAGATTATATGGAGAGAATACAAAGGATGAGGTTCTTCGGGCAAACGGATGGAATCCGGACAGACTGATCACACCGCTTGAAGAAATTGAAGATGTGAAGATCAAAGCGCTTATTGATGCCTTTGCAAAGAATCAGGGGATAAGATCAGAGGAGCTATGGCATAATCTTGGCAGAAACAACATCAGCTCATTCCATGACTGGTTTCCGTCCTATTTTGAAACCAATACGGCTATGGGGTTTCTCATGCTCATGGATAAGGTGCATACACAACTGACGAAGATGATTCCTGGAACCAGACCCCCAAGACTTATTCCGGTTCCCATAGACGACAGAAATTTCCAGATGGTCTATAAGTCCACCAGAGGTCTTCATCATTATCTCATGGGTCTTATAGAGGGTGTGGGTGAATATTTCCATGAAAAAATCGAAGCCCGGATCGTCGAAGAAACTGTGGAAAATAAGGATACTCATGTGGTGAAGATCAACCTGAAGTTTGAAAAGACACCGAAAAGAATGAAAAGATACAGCTTTTCAAAAATGCTTTCACTGGGAGTTATAAAGTCCATAAGTGTAAAGCTCGCCTTGCTGCCTGCTTTAATTTCCTGTGGGCTTGTTTTTGCCCTATCAGAGAGAAGCGAACAGGTGCTGCTCATCGCTGTGCCGCTAACGGTTTTTCTCAGCGTCTACCTTATCTCAAAACCGGTATTAAAACCGCTGAGGGATCTCACGAATGAGCTCGAGGAAATTGAGAAGCTAAATCTGGCCCAGGAACTGACTGTGAGAAGCGGAGATCAGATCGAGAGCCTGTATGAAAAAGTTTCGGAAATGAAGTCAGTGCTGAGGGAGGAATTTACCTACTACAGGGGAGGGATGGATGATCTTTATTCCTTCACGGGTAAGTTTTCAAAGGTGGCGGGAAATCTGAGTGATGTTTCGGAGCTGATTGCTAGCGCGGTGGAAGAGGTTGCTGAAGGCGCTATGCATCAAGCGACAGAAACGGAGATTTCTGTGAGTATATTGTCTGAAAATATCGAGACACTGAACCGCATCAGCGATAAGGAGCTGGAAGGGAAGGCAAACCTTGAAGAGGCTGTTAAACAGATTGAACAGTCTTTTGGGGATCTGGAGAAAGTATCAGGTAATCTTAATCTTGTAAAGAACAACTTTTCTAAGGTCAATGATCATGGAAAAGAGCTCGGTATCAAAGTCAAAGATATGATCAGCATCGTGAGTACAGTGGAGAGTATTGCGGAGCAGACAAACCTTCTTGCTCTTAATGCCTCAATTGAAGCCGCGAGAGCGGGAGAAATGGGAAGAGGATTCAGTGTTGTTGCTGAGGAAATCAGAAAGCTTGCAGAAGATTCCAAAGATGCGGTCACCACAATCAATCTAAATCTGAATCAGTTCATATCCGGTGTGAATGATATGGTTGCTGAGGTCAATAACCAGTACGGTGAACTGGACCAGGGTACGAAGACCATGGGAATCGTAGCTATGGACAGCAGAGATGCTTCGAGGAGAATTCATGCTGTATCGGATTCAATCTCGGAGATTTCTGATCAGCTTTCGACGGAAACGGATAAAATCAATCATGTCTTTGACAACGTCATTAAACTTGCGGCTATAGCGGAGGAAAATTCGGCATCTTCACAGGAAATGAGTGCAAATGTGACCAGTTTTACCACTGAAATAGCCAGTCTGACAGAAAATATTACTGAACTGGAAAAAGTGGTGCTCTTTCTGAAGAACGAACTTCGTAGATATAATCTCTAAGAACGCATAATGATAAAAGCATGTCTGATCTTCTATATGATCAGACATGCTTTTTATGATGACGTGTAATAGTCTTTCAATAAAATTCCATCAAGTTCAAGATTAGTACTTTCACAGATGACCTAACCACCGGCATTGAATGCTTTCAGAGCCTGAAGACATTCTTTAAATAGAAAGTCGCTTTCCAGCATAGGGAGATGATTTTTCTCGCCCTTTGGTCCGTAATTGATGCCGGAAATATGAATATGCATGTCATTCAGAGCTTTCTGACCAAGATCAGTCCTGATCTGCACTAGTATACGGGAAAAAGCATCATAAAATCTAAGCGTACCGTTATATTGGGATGGATATGGGAAAAGTCCACACAGATTTCCCATGTGGGCACTTCTCTGCTTATTGCAATCAGTTCCGACAGATTCCCGAACTGAGTTTCTTTACCTGTCGTCTCGAGTCTGTAGGTTACACCAAGATCCGGTAATGTCTGCAGTTCTCTATTGAATGCACATCAGGTTTACTTTACATAATATTTAATATGGAGCAAGAGATTATTGTCAACTAAAAAGACTTTTGCATAATAGATAATATAGTTGATTAAAACATTACCAATAAATACAACAAGAGGATATAATATGATTATCAATAACACACATTGGAGGATAAAAGAGAATGGAAGGGAACAGAGATGACCTTATGCGGATCATCCAAAGTAAGTACAACAAGCTCAGCAAAGGGCAGAAGCTTATTGCAGAATTCATTCTGAAACAATACGACAAGGCTGCATTCATGACAGCTTCAAAACTTGGTACCAGTGTCGGAGTCAGTGAATCAACAGTAGTTCGATTTGCAAATGAACTGGGGTATGAGGGTTATCCTGAACTTCAGAAGTCGCTTCAGGATATTGTCAAAGTCAAACTCACGACCGTCCAGAGACTTGAACTCACAAACAGTCTCGTCGACCCTGAAAATGCTTTAAAGGGCGTTTTAAAGGCAGATATGGAAAACATCCGCGCAACCCTTGAAAAAATAAACGAACGAACTTTTGAAGAGATGATCAATGCGATTTTTGAAGCGAAGAACATCTATATCATCGGACTGAGGAGTTCAAATACCCTTGCGGACTTTCTGGCATTCTATCTTAATCTATTTTTGGACAATGTAAAGTCTGTTCACCAGGGATACAGCGATATATTCGAACAGATGATTAAACTGAGTGATAAGGATCTTGTCATAGGAATCGGTTTCCCCAGATATTCCCAGAAAACAATCGAAGCTCTCGATTTTGCTAAGAGCAGAGGCGCTAAGGTAGGCGTTATAACAGATAGTCTCTTATCACCATTGGCTTCCCGTGCAGATTACAGTCTGATCGCACAGAGCAATATGGCCTCTTTTGTGGATTCTCTCGTTGCACCGCTAAGTGTAATCAATGCTGTCATAGTGTCTGTGGGGATGAAAAGAAAAGATCATGTTGGAGAAATCTTCGGTACTTTGGAAGAGATATGGAAAAAACATGATATCTTCAACTGATGACAACGAATTCAGACCCGGATGGATGGAGAACAATTATCGGAATAACACTTTTTGCGTAAACACATTCGATAAAATGTTTTTCTTAAATAAATTTGATGAAAATTAACCTTATCTATAAGGATGTAAAGGTTTTTATAGGAAGTTCATAAAGTTTGTCAAAGTGATGAAAATCCCCAGATTTCAGTGTAGAATAATCTTGTAACGTATAAATAACAAATACAATCACGGCAAAAAGAATTTGGGGGTAAAAAAATGGTAAGTACAATGCTTAGCTCTACTGAGTACATCGAGAAAATCATCAATGAGGTGAAATCAAAGAATCCTCATGAGTCCGAATTTATTCAGACAGTGGAAGAGGTTCTGCCTACACTTAAACCTGTTCTTGACAAATTCCCGGAATATATGAAGATGAATCTTTTAGGTAGATTCGTTGAACCAGAAAGACAGATCATGTTTAAAGTATCATGGGAAGATGATCACGGCAACGTTCAGGTAAACAGAGGATTCCGTGTACAGTTCAACGGAGTTATTGGACCTTACAAGGGTGGTTTAAGATTCCATCCATCAGTAAACTTATCCATCATGAAGTTCCTGGGATTTGAACAGACACTTAAAAATTCACTTACAGGTCTTCCAATAGGTGGAGGTAAGGGTGGTTCTGACTTTGATCCAAGAGGAAAGTCAGACGGTGAAATCCTGAGATTCTGTCAGAGCTTTATGACTGAACTTTATAGACACATAGGTCCTGATGTTGACGTACCAGCTGGAGATATCGGTGTAGGAGCAAGAGAAATCGGATACCTATATGGTCATTATAGAAGAATCAAGGGCGCATTCCAGAATGGTGTAATGACAGGTAAGGGAATTCCTTACGGCGGATCACTGATCAGACCAGAAGCAACCGGTTTCGGAATCGTATATTTCTGTAACGAAATTCTGGAAAATCTCGGAGATTCAATGGTTGGTAAGACAATCGCATCCTCAGGATTCGGTAATGTCACTTGGGGAGTATGTAAGAAGGCGACAGAACTGGGCGCTAAGGTTGTAACACTATCAGGTCCAGACGGATACATCTATGATCCGAACGGCGTAGCTACAGATGAGAAGATCAACTATCTTGTAGAAATGAGAAACTCCGGAAGAGATAAGGTTAAGGATTATGCTGACAAGTTCGGTGTTGAATTCTTCCCAGGAGAAAAGCCATGGGCTAGAAAAGTAGACATCATCATGCCATGTGCTACACAGAACGACATTCATATTGAGCATGCAAAGATGATTGTTGAAAATGACATCAAGTATGTCTGTGAAGGCGCTAATATGCCATGTACCAATGAAGCTGTATTCTACTTCCTTGAAAAGGGAGTTGTAGTTGGACCTTCAAAGGCTGCGAATGCAGGTGGAGTATCAGTTTCTGCACTTGAAATGTCACAGAACAGCATGAGACTGTCATGGACTGAAGAAGAAGTTGATGCTAAGCTTCACCAGATTATGAAGAATATTCATAAGAATGCTAAGGATGCTGCTGAATTCTACGGATTCGGATACAACCTGGTTGCAGGTGCTAACATCGCCGGCTTCGATAAGGTTGCAAAGGCAATGGTTGCTCAGGGAAATTATTAAAATTCAAAGTATGATGATAAAGGCTTGCATGTATGCAAGCCTTTATTTTATGATTGAAGAAGATTATCAGGGGTTCTTTCAAAAAGACGGAACCATAAGGACGTGAATTGATGAATATAGTAGTTGTCGGTGGTGGGCCTGCCGGTATGATGGCGGCAATAAGAGCTGCCGAAAAAAAGTCCAACAAGGTCATTCTGCTCGAACGAAATGAAAAGCTTGGGAAAAAGCTGTTCATCACAGGAAAGGGCAGATGCAATGTGACAAATAGCAAAGATATCAGTGATTTTTTTCAGCATATCCCTAGAAACAAGGAATTTCTTTACAGTGCACTATACAGTTTTACCAATGAGAACCTGATGACTTTTCTGAATGAACGCGGTCTTAACCTGAAGGTGGAACGTGGTAATAGGGTATTCCCGGTTTCTGATCAGTCATATGATGTAATTGATGTGTTTAAAAAAGAACTGATTCTGAAACAGGTTGATGTTCGATTACATACATTCGTGGAGGATGTGGTTCTAAATGGCGGAAAAATCAGCCATCTGGTGACGAATAAAGGAATAATCAAAGGAGACTGGTATATATTTGCAGGAGGCGGAAGCTCATATTTTGGAACAGGATCCGATGGTAGCCTATTTAAGCTTGCAGAAAAAATCGGGCATACAATCTCTCCCATAAGACCTTCTCTCATTCCTCTGGTACTAAAGGAATCATTTCCTAAGGAACTGCAGGGACTAAGCCTTAAGAATGTCCGATTCACACTTACAAAGGGAAAGAAAGAAGTTTTCAGTGATATCGGCGAACTGCTCTTTACACATTTTGGAATCAGTGGTCCACTAGTACTTTCAGCATCAGCATATTATACAGAAGGTGAATCATTAGGAATCATTGATTTTAAACCTGGACTGGAATTCAAAGAACTGGATAATAGGGTTCAAAGAGATCTGATCAAATATCAGAACAAAGACTTCAAAAATTCGCTTGGGGATCTTCTGCCATCAAAACTGATCCCGGTGATCATTTCTTTATCAGGGATCGATCCGGACAAAAAATGTAACAGCATAACAAAAGAGGAGAGAAGCGGACTGGTACATCTTCTGAAGAATTTTGAAGTGCATGTCAGCGGAACCAAATCCATTAATGAAGCCATCATCACCCGGGGTGGAGTTAGTGTTAAGGAAATTGATCCAAGTACAATGAAATCCAAAATTATTTCCAACCTTTCATTTGCCGGAGAAATGATTGATGTAGATGCCGTGACTGGAGGATACAACCTGCAGATCGCTTTCTCCACCGGTTACGCTGCAGGTGATGCATTATGATTGGAATAAGAGGTGCAACGACAATTGATAGAGATACCAGTGAAGAGATCGAAAAGGCTACAGTGGAACTAATGAAAGAAATCATGCTTCGAAATGATCTGAAAAAAGAGAAAATAGTTTCTGTACTCTTTTCAGCAACAGAAGATGTGAGAAGTGCCTATCCAGGGAGATTTCTTCGAGATGCAATGGACTTCAGCGACGTGGCAATTCTACATTTTCAGGAAATGTACGTAACAGAATCACTTAACCTATGTATCAGAGTGTTGATTCATTATGATGACTGCTTTAAACCGCATCATGTCTATCTTCATGCAGCAAAGAAACTAAGACCCGATCTTGGTTCATAATACGAATTATGTATCATTATTGTTAACCAGGCTTCAAATTGTAGCTAAAAGTATGAAAATAGAGTATAATATTTAAGGTAACGTTTATGGTACAAAGATTGAGTATTTGTACATTTTAGAAACATCGAGAATATATTATGAAGAGACTTTTTATCAATTCTCCATTTATGTTATAATTCAAGATGTTAAGACATTAGTACTGGAAAAAGGAGAAAGATGAGAGAGATTATTCGAGCGAAAAACTCCGGTTTCTGTTTTGGAGTGGATCGAGCCGTTGATGAATCATTCCGATTCATTAAGACTGAAGGTAAAACCTATACCTTAGGGCCACTCATTCATAATACTGATGTGACCAATAAACTTGCGGAAAAGGGTATAAATGAGATTTCTCTCAATGATATTCCATTTCTAAAGGAAAATGATACAGTCATAATCAGAACCCATGGTGTTGCCATGGCGATCTATGATGAACTTAAGGCAAGAAATGTTGAAATTATCGATTTAACTTGCCCTTATGTTATAAATATTCAGAAGAAGGTCAAAGAATATCATGGTAAAGGGTATAAGATCATTATACTAGGTGATGAGAACCATCCTGAAGTCATCGGTATAAATGGATACTGCGAGAACAGTGCTTATATCACAAAAACAGGAGATTTTGATTTTCAGCTGAAAGGAAAAATCTGTGTAGTTGCTCAGACTACAGAAAAACAGGAAAACTGGAGAAGACTTATTGGCAATATTGCTCTAACTTCTAAGGAATTTATCGCTTTCAATACCATTTGTAAAGCGACTGAAGACAGACAGAAGTCTGCGGAAGAAATTTCCAGAGAAGTGGATGCCATGATTGTCATAGGTGGTAAATCCAGTTCCAATACGACAAAGCTCTACGAAATTTGTAAGAAGAACTGTGCCCTGACATTCCTCATTGAAAATGCGGACGATCTGGGACCGGTCAAAGAAAAAATTAAAGATGCAGTGAAGGTAGGGATAACTGCAGGTGCATCCACACCCGAATGGATAATTAAGGAGGCAATGGAAAACTTATGATGGATAACAACAACAACATCGAAAACAATGAAAACGAAATGTCAATGCAGGATCTGATGGACCTTTATGACAAGCCAGTGAGAATCGGCCAGATCATCAAGGGAAAAATCATCCAGCTGGATGATAAAGAAGCAATAGTAGCCATGGTTGGTGCTAGTCATGACGGGAAACTTGTCATTGAAGAAGCAACTGCCGATTCTGAAGGAAACCTTACAGAGGTTCTTCAGTTAGGTCAGGAAATCGAAGCCAAGGTCATCAGAAGACCACAGGAAAATGATTCATTCTTTATCCTTTCTATGGTAGAAATGCATAGAGAAGAAGCAATCAGAGATCTTAGAGCGGCATTTGAAAACAACGAGACAATCAAGGTCAAGGTTAAGGATGATGTCAAGGGTGGAGTTGTTGCAACCTATCTTGGACAGAGAGTATTTATTCCGGCATCTCATCTTGAACTTCATTCAGTAAGAGATCTTTCCGTATATAAGGAACAGGAACTGGAAGTAAACATCATTGAAGTGGAAGAAAAGAGAGGCACTACTAGAATAGTTGCTTCAAGAAGAAAGAAGCTTCAGGAAGACAGACAGGTTGAGGAATCAGCAGCCTGGGACAACTTTGAAGTTGGACAGGTTCTTGAAGGTCATGTCGAAAGACTGACCGACTTCGGTGCATTTGTCAATGTCAATGGTGTTGACGGATTACTGCATGTATCAGAAATCTCCTATGGCAAGGTTGGAAAGCCTAGCGACGTTCTAAAGGTCGGCGAAGAATTAAAGGTCAAGGTCATCGCTTTAGACAATGAGAGAAAGAGATTATCACTGAGCTTAAAAGCTCTTGCAGAAAATCCATGGACCCGTATAGAAGAAAAGTATCCTGAAGGTAGTGTAGTTTTAGGTAAGGTAGTCAGATTTACAGATTTCGGTGCTTTCATCGAACTGGAACCAGGCGTGGATGGTCTTGCCCATATTTCACAGCTCTCACATCAGAGAGTAGAGTCACCATCAGAAGTACTTACTATCGGCGAAACCGTTAAGGTTAAGATTCTTGACTCATCAGAAGAAAACAAGAAGGTTTCCTTAAGCATTAAGGCAATCGAATAAGGACATATTCAGGACCTCAGTTTACTGAGGTCTTTTTTATTGAACAATATTGCCGGAGGAATGATATAATATTAATATCATATCAACGAAATGAGGGTAAGGGATGAATATTTCTAAAGAAACACAAAACATGATTACTGCTGCATTGTTGCTCACTCTTGCAGTGATGATCCAGATCCTTGGAAAGAGTATACCTCAAATCAATCAGTTGTTCGTAGGACCTATTGTAAATGCCGTACTACTTCTGGCAGTTTATTTTTCGAGCGTCAGATGGGCAATGCTCATAGGGGTTCTGACACCGTTACTCGCCTTTTTTACCGGAGTACTGGCATCGCCCATGGCTCCTTTTATTCCTTTTATTGCACTGGGAAATTTCCTTTATGTCCTTATATTTTCATTTTTCAGAAAGCAGAGGTTTGGTGAATCTATAGGTGTACTGACGGCCAGTCTCGTGAAGTTTCTGTTTCTCTATTTCAGTGCAACGATACTGATTGATCTTATCGCCATCGGTATTCCTCAGCCTGTCAAGGAGAAACTTGCTGTCAGTATGGGATTGCCTCAGTTCATTACGGCAGTTCTCGGCGGTGCTATCGCAATAGCATTGTATAAAATGCTTAAGCGAAGGATCAGTTCAATCTGAAGATAATATACCCCTTTCTTTTTCTATGCATTATCTATATCTGATATGATATAATATTTTTAATTCAGATAAGCACTGATTCCGATTGAATGGATAGGAGTAGGGATATGTTTTCAACAGAACAATTAACGGCAAAAGACTTACAGCTCTATAGAGATGATCTGCTGCAATATGACAAATTCAATGAACTCAATGAGAGCCTTATTGATTTTTACAGCAGAAGTTCGTTGTTCAATAAAATACAGTATCGTTCGGGTGCGAGAATCATAAAATTTGTTGACAGACCATTTATGATTATCTGGTCCGAAACAAGAAACTATAACGTCAAAGTGAGAAGTATCATACCTATTGGAAACATTGAAGATTATGAAGGAGTGGTTTTTTCCGGAATTATGGACCAATTCAGGGAATCCCTGCCACAACATCTTGATATCCATCAGTTTGAGTATCTTGCACTTCAAAATGAAGTTAATAAGGATATTCTGACACGCATGGGCTATAAAATGCGCCGAGGCATTCTTAAGATGGTTTTATCTCTTGATCAGGTTGACCTGCCGTACGATAAAGCTCTGATAAAGAAATTTAAAATAGAAGATATCAAGGCGAGAGTCGATATCCAGAATCAGATATTCGATAACAAATATAGAATGCCCATCAATACAACGGACATTCTCATTGAGGTATCCAAGAAATCCTACATCCCGGAACTGAGCTTTTTTTATTTGTATGGTGGAAAATATATCGGCTATGGTCAGGTAACAACCAATAACAGTCAGTATTTTCTGGTCAATTTTGGACTGATCCCGGAGTATAGAGGAAAAGGGCTGTCAAAAACCTTTCTTCTCACCATACTGGCGAAGGCAAAAGAATACGGAATCGAAACGCTTCTTCTTGAAGTGAATGAAGATAATGAAAGCGCAGTCAATCTGTATCATTCTGTGGGATTCATCGATGATGAGAGCACATGTACATGGATATACTACTGCACGTGATAAAATGAATAGGAACAGAACAAAAGACGGCCAACGGCCGTCTCAGACTGTAGACAAAGTAGTTAGAGTTGAAAAACTTTGACTGCTTTTCTTTT